>CAZUYO010000381.1:0-2907 GCA_964624725.1 uncultured Thermodesulfobacteriota bacterium | reverse complement strand
CTCGCCGTTCCGGCGGTAGACCACCTCCACCCGGTCGCCCGGGGCGTGGGCCTTGAGGGCCCGGCCCAGGTCGGCCAGGCTCTGGATTTCCTCGGATCCCAGCCCCACGATCACGTCCCCCTCCTTGAGGCCGGCCGCCTCGGCCGGGGAGCCCGGGGTCACCCCCGAGAGCCGCACCCCGGGGCCGGGGAACGCGAAATCCGGCACGGTGCCGAGGCTCACCTTCCGCCGGCCCGGGCCGGCCGGGGTCGGGGCCTTCGCGTCCGCCGGCGTGAGGGGTTCCCGGCGGTCGGCCAGGTAGGCCACGAACTCCCGGGCCACCTCGACCACCCGCACCAGCCCGGTGTAGTCGAGCTTGTCCGGGGTGTCGGTGGGCCGGTGGTAGTCGGCGTGGGGCCCCGTGAAGAGCTGCACCGCGGGGACCCCGGCCTCCACGAAGCTCACCTGGTCGCTCCCCCCCACGTCCCGGGCCACGGGCTCCACCCGCACGCCCGTCACGTAGCCCGCGCCGTTGGCGATGTGCACCCACTCCCGGGCCGTGCCGGTGCCGAGCACGAGGAGCTTCCCGTCCCCCAGCCGGCCCACGGTGTCCAGGTTCACCATGGCCAGGGTCCGCTCCGGCGGCACCGGCCGGCCCCGGGCCACGAAGTGCTTCGAGCCCAGCCGGCCGGCCTCCTCCCCCGCGAACGCCACGAACACCACGGTGCGGGCCGGCCGGGCGCCGGCCACGGCCCGGGCGAGCTCCAGAAGCGCCGCGACCCCGCTCGCGTTGTCGTCGGCCCCGGGGTGGAGCTTCCCCCGGTCCTCGGCCCGGGCGTCGGGCCAGCCGTAGCCCAGGTGGTCGTAGTGGGCCCCCACCACCACGGCCGTGTCCCGGAGCGCCGGGTCGGCTCCAGGCACCCGGCCCACCACGTTCCGGAGCGCCGCCTCCCGCGCGGGCTCCCCCCCTACGGCCCGGAACGCCTGAAACCACGTGCCCCCGTCCCCGGCCGGCTCGAGCCCGGCCTCGGCCATCCGGCGGGCGATCCAGTCGGCCGCCGCGTCGAGGCCCGGGGTGCCGAACCCCCGGCCGTCCCGCTCGGGCGCGGCCAGGAACTCCACGGTCTGCCGCAGCCGTTCGGCGGAAAAGGCCGGCGGCGGCCGGGCCAGGGGCTCCCGCTCGGGCAGGGCCGCCCGGGCCGCGGGGGCCTCGCCCAACTGGGCCGTGAGGGGCGAGTCGGTGACCGGCCAGCGGCCCTTGGCCACGTTGGCGGGCTCGTCGCCCTCGAACACGAGGAAGCTGTATTTGTGGTAGTGGGGAAGCTTCCGGGTGAGCCCCGGCAACGCGGCCTCGGGTGCGGCCACGAAGGCGAGCACAGCGCCGGGATCCCCCGGTTTCCGGACCACGAGCACGGCGGTGTCGTCGGGCCGGTGGGCCCCGTTGCCGTCCCAGGCCACCCCCTGGTCCGAAAAGACCACCCCGTACTCCCGGGCCGCCTCGGCGAAGGCCTCGAGGTGGCGGTTCTCCCACCCCAGGATCCACACGGCCCCCGCCTCGGGCAGGGGCTCGGTGTCGGGGATCACATCCCAGGCGCCCTCCTGGCCCTGGGCCCAGGCCCGGGCCGCCTCCTCGTAGGCCCGGCGCAGCCCCTCGCCGGCGGCCGAGGGGAGCACCACGGCCACCCGGTCGGCGCCGAAGGCCCCGCTCAGGGCCGGCGGGATCTCCCGGGGGTCGAGCCGGCGAAAGCAGTCGTAGGCCGGGTCCACGTCGAGCCGCAGGGGCCGGGCCTCGAACCACCCCTCCCAGGCCCCGAACCGCCCCTCGAGCTCCACCTCGACCCACCGCGCCCGCGGCTCGCCCTCCAGGGTCACGGCCACGGGCACCCGCAGGGGGTACGCCGCCTCGGGCTGGCGCTGCAGAAGCTCGATCTCCACCTTCCACCGCCCACCCCGCCGGCGGGCCTCGGCCCGCCGGAGCTCCAGGTCGGGGGCGCCCGGCCGGTCCACCCACGCCCCGAAAAAGCCCGCGAGGTCCCGGCCCGAAGCCGCCTCGAAGGCCGAGCGCACGTCGTCCCAGGAGGCCCGGCGGAACCGGTGGTCGCGGTAGAGCCGCCGGAGCCCCTCGACGAACACCCCGTCGCCCAGGCGGCGGCGCAGCATGTGGAACACCATGAGCCCCTTGCCGTACCCCACCGCCTCGGACGAGGAGCTGTGGCGGGCCGTGAACGCCCGAAGCGGCAGGTCCCGGCCCCGGGCCGCGTAGTCGGCGTACTTCTGGAGCGTGGTCTGGCGGTACTCGGCCCCGGCCCCCCGGTTCTCCTGGATCAGGTGGTCGGCCAGGTACGCCGTGAGCCCCTCGCACCAGTTCCCGGCCTCGTAGTCCACGAACACCCCGTTCCCCCACCAGTTGTGGAGGATCTCGTGGGGGAACGAGGAGTGGAGGATGAACGGGAACCGGAGGATCCGGGGCCCCAGGAGCGTGAACGACGGCATGCCCCACCCGGTCTCCCAGAAGTTCTCCACCAGTGCGAACTTGGGATAGGGATAGGGCCCGATGAGCTCGCTGTAGAGCCCCAGGTACGACACCCCGGCCTCCAGGTACTTCTGGGCGAGTCCGGGGTCGTCCTGCCGCAGGTAGGCCTGCATCTCGGCCCGGCCGGCCGGCCGGCGGTAGAGGTGCCACGGCGCGGCCACGAGGAAGATCTCGTCCTGGGGCACCTCGCAGGACCACCGGGCCGGCCCCTCGCCCCCGGGGTCGCCGCCCCCCTGGCTCACGGCGCGCCAGCCGGGGGGCAGCTCGGCCTCGAGCCGGAAGGTCACGAGCCCATCCCCGAAGGCCGGGTACCAGCCGCTCGCCCCCGAGAGGTACACCCCCTCCTCCGAGATCCGCCCCGGGGTGGTGCGAAATCCCCGGGCGTAGTCCTCGGG
>CAZUYO010000380.1:0-2938 GCA_964624725.1 uncultured Thermodesulfobacteriota bacterium | reverse complement strand
CACGAACACGCGGTCCACGTCCGGTCCTGTCCTTTCCCTTCGAGGGTCCCCGGCCCTCGGGCCATAGTTTCGGCCAGCGGCTTGGCGGCTTGGCGGCTAGGCGGCGAAACCCAGCCTCCCAGCCTCCCAGCCTCCCAGCCTCCCAGCCTCCCAGCCTCCCAGCCTCCTCAAGTTTTCCGGTCGGCTTGCCGATGCCGATCGAAAGGAGTTTCGCACGTCCCATCGGCGGATAGCGAGGTTTGGATGACCCAGGGCCGGATTCTCGTGTGGGGTGACGAGGGCCAGGCCGGGCGGGCGGCCGAGGAGCTTCGGGCGGCCCATCCCGGCGTCGAGACCGAGGTGCGCCCCCCCGCGGCCGAGCCGGGCCGCGACTTCGACCCCGGGGCCTACGACGCCGTGCTCGTGGTGCCCGACCCGGAGCGGTGCGGGCCCCAGGAAGAGTTGACGGGCCGGCTCCGGGCGGCCGCCCCCGACACGCCCGTGTTCGTGCTCTGCCCCGAGGCCTTCGGGCCCGCCTGCGCGGCCCACCGGTCGGCGGCCCAGTCCGTGGCGCCCACGGCCCACGTGGTGTGCATCGACCGGGTGGTGGCGGCCCTGGATCGGGCCGTTGCGGCCCGGGCCGACCGGCGGGGCCGGGAGCGGGCCGAGCGGCGCTACCGCGACCTCTTCCAGAACCTCCCCATCGGGCTCTTCCAGCGCGCATCCGACGGCGCCTTCCTCGACGCCAACGCGGCCATGGCCGGGATCCTGGGGCTCCCGAGCCGGGAGGCCCTCCTCGAGCGCCGGGTCCAGGACTTCTACCTCGATCCGGCCGACCGGGACCGGTTCGAGGCGGACCTGGCCCGGGACGGCGTGGTGATCGACCGGAAACTCCGGCTCCGCCGGGCCGACGGCCGGCCCACCTGGGTCCTGGTGAGCGCCCGGGCCGTGCGGGACGAGGCCGGCCGGCTCCTCTACGTCGAGGGCGCCACCCGGTCGATCGACGCCCGGGTCGAGGCCGAGGCGGCCCGGGACAAGAGCGAGGCCCGGTACCGGACGCTGGCCGAGGCCACCCGGGAGGCCCTCCTCATCCACGACGGCGAGCGGATGTTCGACGCCAACCGGGCGGCCGAGACCCTCTTCGGCCTCGACCGCGAGGCCCTCCTGGCCACCCGGCCGCTGGACCTCGTCCACCCGGAGGACCGGGAGACCGTGGCCGCCCGGATCCGGGCCGGGTTCTGGGGGGAGCACGAGGCCCGCTACGTCCGGTCCGACGGGACGACCTTCTGGGCGAGCCTGCGGGTGGACCCGGTGGAGTGGGAGGGCCGGCCGGTCCGGATGACCCTGATGCAGGACGTGACCCCCTACCGGGAGGCGGCCGAGGCGGCCCGGGCCGCCGAGCGGCGGCTTTCGAACCTCATGGAGGCCGTGCCCGTGGGGCTCGTGCTCCTCGACTCGGCCGGGGGGGTGCTGGCCGCCAACGGCGCCGGCCGGGAGCTCCTGGCCGCCCTGGGGGCCGACCCCGGCCGCCGGGTCGGCGCCCTGGCCGGCCGGCCCCTGGTGGACCTCCTCACCCCCGGCGGGGAGGAGACCGAGCTCCGCACCCCCGGGGGCGACCGGCGGGTCATGGTGTCGTCCCACCCCATCGAGAGCTCGTCCCAGGGGGTGCTCTGGGCCCTGGTGCTTCGGGACGTGACCGAGGAGTGGCTCCTGAGGGAGCAGGCGGCCCAGCAGGACCGGCTCGCCTCGGTGGGCCAGCTCGCCGCCGGCATCGCCCACGACTTCAACAACCTGCTCCTGGCCATCACCGGCTACGCCGAGCTCGCCCGCCTGGACCCCGGGGTGTCGCCCAAGGTCCAAAAGCGCTTGGAAGATCTGGTGAAGGCCGCGTTCCGGGCGGCCGAACTGGTGCGCCAGATGCTCGACTTCAGCCGGGGCACCGGCGGGGAGCGGGCCCCCCTCAATCTCGTGCCGGTGGTCAAGGAAACGGCCAAGATGCTCGATCGGACGTTCCCCGACGAGATCCGGGTGGAGGCCCGGGTCGAGGCGGCCGAGGCCGTGGTGGTGGGCTCGGCCCTGGAGATCGAGCAGGTGCTCATGAACCTGGCCGTGAACGCCCGGGACGCCATGCCCGAGGGCGGCACCCTGACCCTGGGGCTCCGCACCCGGCGGGCCGGGGACGGCCCGGGGTGGGCCGAGATCGAGGTGGCCGACACCGGCACCGGCATCCCCGAGGAGATCCGGGCCAAGGTGTTCGACCCGTTCTTTACTACGAAGCCCCCGGGGAAGGGCACGGGCCTGGGGCTCCACCAGGTGGCGTGCATCGTGGACCGGCACGGCGGCCTGGTGGAGCTCGAGAGCGAGCCCGGCCGGGGCACCACGGTGCGAATGCTCCTGCCGCTCCGGCCCCCCCGGGACAAAGGCGAGCGGCCGAAGGGGCCGGATCTCGTGCCCCGGGGCCGGGGGGAGCGGGTGCTCGTGGTGGACGACGACCCGGCCGTGCGGGAGATCACCGCGGCCCTGGTGGAGAGCCTGGGGTACGAAACCGAGCTTGCGGCCGACGGGGCCGAGGCCCTGGAGCGGGTGGGGGCCGGGGGGGTGGACCTGGTGCTCAGCGACGTCTCCATGCCCCGGATGAACGGCCCGGCCCTCGTGGCCGCCCTGGGGGAGCGCGGGCTCCGGGTGCCCGTGGTGTTCCTGAGCGGCTACGACGCCCCCGAGGACCTGGACCCCGGCATCCCCTACCTCCGGAAACCCCCGACCCGGCTCGCCCTGGCCCGCACCCTCGCCCGGGCGATCCGGGGCGAGCCCCCGCTTTCAAACCCTGGATCGGAAGGAGAGGGAGCGGTATAGTTCGGCGATCACGGCTCGGCCCCCTCACCCCGGCCCTCTCCCCCCGGTGGGGGGAGAGGGAGACAGAGGGCGGCCCGGGACGGCGTCGAGCGCACCCCCCTCCCCT
>CAZUYO010000379.1:0-2946 GCA_964624725.1 uncultured Thermodesulfobacteriota bacterium | reverse complement strand
CGTGCGCCCGTGGAGGCTGCAGGGCCGGCACGGTATCTCGCGCTCCACCACGGTGTCCGCGGGCCCCAGGGGATAGAACCCGAACCCCCGGACCGTGGGGCCGAAGAGGGCCACGACCCGGGTGCCCACGGCCGTGGCCATGTGCATCGGGGCCGAGTCGTTGGTCACGAGCACCTCGCACCGGGCGAGCGCGGCGGCCGTTTCCAGGATCGAGGTGCGCCCCGCCAGGTTCGCCCCCCGGCCGCCGGCCAGGATCCGGTCGGCCAGTTCCCGGTCCTCGGGGCCCCCCACGACCACGGGAAACGTGTCCTCGGCCTGCAACCGCCCGGCCAGCGCCCGCCAGTGCTCCTCGGGCCAGGCCTTGGTGGGCCAGCGGGCGCCCGGGGCGAGCGCCACGAGCCGTCCCGCGCCGTCCCAGCCGGCGGAGGCCAGCAGTTCGCCCACCCGGCGACGATCGGCCTCCCCCGGGTAGAGGCGTGGAAGCCGGCGGGTCCGGCGCACCCCGAGCGGGCCCAGCGCCGCGATGTACCGGTCCACCACGTGGGTGTCGTCCAGGAGGCCCGGCTTCCGGAGCCACACCGCGAGCCGCCGCCGCAGGGTTCCCTTGCGATACCGGGTCCACCGGGCCCCGGGGGTCAAGGCCCGAAGCGCCCGGGCGCGAAGGGTGCCGTGGAGGTCCACGATCCAGTCGTACCGTTCCCGCCGGATCTTGCGGGCGAGGGCCACGAGGCCCTCCTCGGGGTCCCAGTCCACGCACCCCGCCACCCCCGGGTGGGTGAGAAAGATCTCCCGGAACGCCGGTTTCGTGAGGACGTGGACCTCGACGTCGGGCCGGTCGGCCCGCAGGGCCTCCACCGCGGCGGTCGCAAGCACCACGTCCCCCAGGGACGAAAACCGCACCAGGAGCGCCTTCATACCGGGACCAGCTCCCGGTAGAGCCGGAGGTAGCGCTCCACCATCCGGTCCACCCCGAACTCCTCCCGGGCGCGCTCCTTCCCGGACCGGGCCAGGCGACGGGCCTCGTCGGGCCGGGTGACGAGCCGCAGGATCCCCCGGGCCAGGGCCTCGGGGTCGCGCGGGGGCACGAGGAGGCCGTCCACCCCGTCGCGGACGATGTCGGGGATCCCCCCGGCCGCGGTCGCCACAACGGGCTTTTCCGCCAACATCGCGTCGATGACCGACGTGCCCAGGCCCTCCAGGTGGGAGGACATCACGAAGAGGTCGAAGGCGTCCAGCACGGCCCCGATGTCGGTTTGCAGCCCGGCGAACACGAGCCGGTCTCCCAGGCCCAGGTCGGCGGCCTGCGCGCGCAGGGGCCCCTCGAGTTCCCCCTCCCCCACGAGGACGAACCGCGTGCGGGGGGCCTCGGCGAGCACCCGGGGGATCGCGTCCAGGAGGAACCGATGCCCCTTGTGGTCCACCAGGTGCCCGATGTTCCCCACGAGGATCTCGTCGGGGGCCACCCCCCAAGCTTTCCGCAACGCCGCCCCCGCGCCCGGCGACACCGGGTGGGGCTCCACCCCGCTCGGGATCCGGCGCAACCGCTCGGGCGGGACCCCCACGGACCGGAGGATCTCCTCCACGGCGCGGCTGATGGCCACGACCCGGTCGGCCCGGCGGTACTTCCAACGGTTCACGGGATGGGCCCGGGGGACGAAGTCCACCCGCCGGGTCACCACGACCCGACACGGCGCGCCCAGGGCCCGGGCGAAAAGGCACAGGGTGTGGGCGTGGGACGAGTGGGCGTGGAGCACCCGGGCGCCCCGGCGTCCGGCGAGCCGGGCGATCCGCCACGCGGACAGGAGGTCCCACTCCCCCCGCAGCGCCAGGCCCACGGCATCGAGCCCGGCGGCCCGGGCCCGCCGCTCCAGTTCCCCGCCGCGCGAGCAGACGAGCCAGCTTCCCCCGCCCCGCCGGCTCAGGCCCCGGTGCAGGAGAAACACCTGGCGCTGCCCCCCCCGCCAGTGGGTTCCCGTGTCCACGTGAAGGACCCCGGGCGCCGGTTCCGGGGTCATCGGGCCAACTCCCGGCACGCGGCGAGCACGGCCTCCGGCTCCACATCCCGCATGCACCGGAAATGACCCTTCCGGCACCGCCGGCCCCCGTGGAGCCCGCACGGGCGGCAGGAGACCTGGGCCTCCACCACCCGCGACGCTTCGTGAAACGGCCCGAACCCCAGGTCGAGGGTGGTCGCCCCGAACACGGCCACCGTGGGGGTGCCCCGGGCCGCCGCCACGTGCAGCGGGGCCGAGTCGTTGGTGACGAGGAGCGCCAGCCGGTCCATCCAGGCCGCCAGGGCCTTGAGCGAGGTTCTCCCGGCCGCGTTCACCGTCCCGGGGCCGACCCCGGCGCACACCGCCTCGGCCACGTCCCGATCGTCGGGCCCGCCGAGGACCACCACCCGCGCGCCCTCCGCCGCAAGTTCCCGGCCGACCCGGGCGAACCGCTCGGCTGGCCAGCGCTTCGTCGCCCAGACGGATCCGGGGGCCAGCCCCACCAGACGCTCGCCCGGGCCCACCCCGGCCTCCCCCAGCACGCGGTCCACTTCCTCGGCCTCCCTCGGGGTGTATCCCACGTGGAGCACCCGGTCCCCGGGTTCCGGCTCGAAACCGAGCCCCTGCAACAGGGCCAGGTTCCGGTCCACCTCGTGGCGGTCCAGGGGGCGCCGCACCCGCTGCGTGTACAGAAACGAAAACCCGGCGTCGGCGAATCCCACCCGCACCGGGGCGGCCGAAAGCCGGGCCAGCATCGCGCTGCGGTGGGACCGGTGGGGAACGACGACGGTGTCGTAGCGTGCCGCCCGCAGTTGCCGCCCCATGGCCAGGAACCCGTCCCTGCCCTTCTTGTCGTACCGGAGCACCCGGTCGAGGTGGGGGTCCTCTTCGATCAGGGGAGCCGCCGCGGGGGTCACCAGGGCGTCGATCCGCGCGTCCGGAAGCCGACGCC
>CAZUYO010000378.1:0-2963 GCA_964624725.1 uncultured Thermodesulfobacteriota bacterium | reverse complement strand
CTGGGCGGCTAGGCGGGTGGGCGGCTGGGCGGCGGAGAGGCCGTTCGTCGTAGGTCGTGGGTCGGTTCTTCGTCGGGGCGAACGGCTCGCTGGGCCGGGCGCCGTAGAAATCCCCCGTCCCCTATGTCCCTCGGGTCCCTTCCGTCCCTTCTTCCAGAAGGCAGCTCCACACCCCCTCCGGTAGCTCCGTCTCGCCGTGCCCCAGCACCCCCAGGAGCCGCACCTCGGGGTAGGCCGCGAGCACCTCGGGGTTCGTGGTCTCGGCCGGGGTCGAGGGGGGCTGGGTGGCCGAGAGCACGGTGCCGAGGAGCTCGGCGCCCCGGTCCCGGAGGTAGCGGGCCGAAAGGAGGGTGTGGTTGATCGTGCCGAGCCCGAGCCGGCCCACGAGGAGCACCGGAAGCCCCCGGCCCCGGATCCAGTCGGCGAAGAGGAGGCCCTCGGCAAAGGGTACGAGGAGCCCGCCCGCCCCCTCGACGACCACCAGGTCGTGGTTGGCCGCGAGATCGGCGAGGCACCGGTCCACCACCGCCGGGTCCACGGCGCGGCCCTCCCGCCGGGCGGCCACGGCCGGGGCCAGGGGCTCCCGGAACCGAAACGGGCAGATCCGGTCCAGGGGCTCGGCGCACCCGGCGGCCGCGGCCAGGGCCAGGGCGTCGGCCGGCCGGTCCGGGTCGTCGCACCCGGTCTCGGCGGGTTTCAAAACCCCCACCCGAAGGCCGCGGGCCACCAGGCCCCGGGCCAGGGCGCAGGCCACCCGGGTCTTCCCGACCCCGGTGTCGGTGCCGGCCACCACGAGGGCCCGGGGGAACGCGGGGGTCATGCGGCCGCCTCGGCCTCGCGCCGGCGCAGGTCGGCGAGCGCCTCCACCAGGGCATCCACGTCTGCGGGGTCGTGCTCGCTCGACACCGTGATCCGAAGCCGGCTCGTGCCCTGGGGCACCGTGGGGGGGCGGATCGGGTGCACCCAGAACCCCCGGTCCCAGAGCGCTTGGGCCCAGGCCAGGGCCGCCCCGTTGGAGCCCAGCACCACCGGAACGATGGGGGTCGGGTGGTCGTCCACCGCGAACCCGGCCCCCCGGAGCCCCTCCCGGAGCCGCCGGACCCGGGCCCGGAGCCGCTCGACCCGCTCGGGCTCGTCCCGGAGGACCTGGAGCGCCGCCCGGGCCGCCCCGAGGACCGGGGGCGGCAGGGCCGTGGTGTAGATGAGGCTCCGGGCCCGGTTCACCAGGAGGTCCCGCACGGGCCCGGCGCAGGCGGCGAACGCGCCGAAGACCCCCAGGGCCTTGCCCAGGGTGCCCATGACCACCAGGTCGTCCCCCTCCACCCCGAAATGGTGCAGGGTGCCCCGGCCGCCGCCCACCACCCCGGTGGCGTGGGCGTCGTCCACCACCACCAGGGCCCCGTGGGCCCGGGCGGCCTCCAGGATCTCCGGCAGGGGGGCGAGGTCGCCGTCCATGCTGAACACCCCGTCGGTCACCACGACCTTGCGGGGCTCGCCGGCGTGGCGCTCCAGGCGGCGGGCCAGGTCGGCCGGGTCGGCGTGGCGGTACACCTCCACCCGGGCCCGGGCGAGCCGGCAGCCGTCCACGATGGACGCGTGGTTGAGCGCGTCGGAGAAGATCACCCCGCCCCGGCCCAGGGCGGTCAGGAGCCCCAGGTTCGCCTGGTACCCCGAGTTGAAGAGCACCGCGTGGCCGAACCCCTTGAGGGCCGCCAGGTCCTCCTCGAGCTCGGCGTGGAGGCCCAGGGTGCCGGTGATGAGCCGGCTCGCCCCGGCGCCCGAGCCCCACCGCCGGGCCGCCTCGGCCGCGGCCTCCGCGAGCCGCGGGTCGGCCGCGAGCCCCAGGTAGTCGTTGGACGAGAAGCACCGCACCTCCCGGCCCCCCACCCGGACCCGGGGGCCGCAGGGGCCCTCCAGGGGCCGGAGCTCCCGGTAGCTCTCGGCGGCCCGGAGCGCCGCCAGCTCCTCCCCCACCCAGGCCGGGATCACAGGGGCCTCCCGCTCCCCTCGGCCACCGGCCGGAACCCGAGGTCGCGCACCATCTTCAGGTCCACGTCCGGGGCCCGGCCGGCCGTGGTCAGGTAGTGGCCCACCATCATGCCGTTGGCGCCGGCGTAGAAGATCCAGGAGGCCAGGTCCCCCAGGTTCCGGTCGCGGCCGGCGCAGACCTTGATCGTGGCCCGGGGCAGGAGGAACCGGTACACGGCCACGATCTTGAGGCACTCCAGGGGCGGAAGGGGGGGCATGTCCTGGAGCCGGGTGCCCGGAACGGGCACGAGGAAGTTCAGGGGCACGCTGTCCACCTCGAGCTCCCGCAGGGTCAGCGCCATCTCCACCCGCTGGGCCCGGGACTCCCCGATGCCGAAGATGCCCCCGGAGCAGGTCATGAACCCCAGGCGCTTGGCCGTGCGCACGGTCTCCACGTCGTCCTCGTAGTCGTGGGTCGTGCAGATCCGGGGGAAGAAGCTCCGGGCCGTCTCCAGGTTGTGGTGATACCCCCGGAGCCCGGCGTCCCAGAGCTTTCGAAGCGCGTTCTCCGAGAGGATTCCCAGGCTCGCGCAGGGGCTCACGCTGCCGTCGGCCGCGATCCGGCGCACCGCCTCGCACACGCGGTCGAGCTCGGGCCCCTCGTCGATCCCGGTGCCGCTCGTCACGATGCCGAACCGGTTGGCGCAGATCGTGGCCCCCTCCCGGGCGGCCGCCACGATCTCGTCGGGGTCCCGGAGGTCGTACACCGGCGCCTCGGTGCGGTGGTGGGCCGACTGGGCGCAGAAGGCGCAGTCCTCGGGGCACCGGCCGCTCTTGGCGTTCACGATGCCGCAGAGCTCCACGTCGTAGCCCTTGAAATGCCGGGCGATCCGGTTGGCCGCCGGGAAGAGCTCGTACACGGCCGGGCCCTCGAGCTCCATGAGCTCCAGGGCCTCCTCGGCCGTGACCTGGCCGCCGTCCAGCACGCGCCGCTC
>CAZUYO010000377.1:0-2969 GCA_964624725.1 uncultured Thermodesulfobacteriota bacterium | reverse complement strand
GATTCACGATTCACGACTTCCGATTTACGGCCCTTCACATTCCCAATCCCCCGATCATCTCCACGAAGCTCTCGAGCCGGGTGCGGGTGCGGGCGTCCACCGGGATCGGCCGGTCGCCCTCGAGGGTCAAAACCGGCACCCCGAGCTCCTTTCGGAGGATCACGTCCTCCATCTGCCGGAAGCAAAACGACTGGACGTAGTGGACGATGCCCTGGATCCCCCGGCGGGCGATCTCGGCGCGGATGTCCTCGAGCCGGCCGAACACGTCGTACGGATAGGTGTAACGCAGGTAGGCCTCGACGAGATCCGTCCCGGGGTAGGGGAGGGCGAACTGGCGCTGGGTCTCGTTGAACACGACCCCGGCGCCGAAGGATTCCAGGAGTTCGTAGAGCCCGTCCACGATGGGCGGCACCCCGATGTACCCCAGCCGGACCTCCGGCGGCCGGGAGGGACGGGCCCGGGCCTCGGCCAGGAACGCCTCCACCCGAGCCGCGTACGCCTCGGGGTCGCCCTCGAAGTCGCTCATGCCCACCAGGAACCGGTGGTTTTCCTCCCCGGTGACCCGGTGCTCCTCCCAGGTGAGCCGGTCGAGCTCGATGCCCAGGGCCCGCACCCGGTCGAGGCGGCGCTTCTGGGCCTCGGCCTCCTTCCGGGTGGTGCCGAGCCGGCGGCACAGCCGGTCGATCTGCTCCGAAAGGGCCGCCGGGTCCCGGTCGAAGGGGAACGCGAAGGGAATCGTCTCGAGCCCCTCGTACTTCCAGATCTCCACCAGCGCCTGGGTGTTGGAGCAGTCCCCCGACATCACCCCGACCACGGCGTCGACCCCGAGCCGCTTGGCGGCCGCGAACAGGCCCTTGATCCACGAGCAGGTGCTCGTGGGGAATCCGGCCGCCTCGGCCTCGTCGAGGAACCGGCTCCGGTCCGGGTGGGTGATAAAGGCGTTATTGAGGTCCACGGGCTGGTGGCCGGCGGCGTAGATCACCTCCACCGGCACCGTGGTCGTGATCCCGATGCGTCCCACGGCGGGCTAGTCCTCGCGGATGAAGAGGTAATAGATCAGGAACGCGCCCACGGCCACGGCCCCGGCCGCGAACAGGAAGAGCTGCCGGTTGGGGCCGCCCTCCCCGGCGGTGGCATACCGGCCGAGGAACGCGACCCCCACACCCCCGGCGAGCACCGCGAACGTCACCCTCCACTTCATGATGAGCGAGATCAGCAGGAGCACCCCGATCGCCGCGAGCCCGTAGGGGTGGGTCAGGGCGGCGAGGATCTTTTCGTTCGAGACGTGCTCGAGCAGGGTCTGCCAGTCGACGCTGTTCCAGAGCTCCGCCACGCGGTCGAGCACGGGCCACCTCCGGGCGCGGGTTTGGTTCGGTGAAACTCGGAAGTCTAGCAAAACCCTCCGCCCGGGTCACGGGTTACGAACACCTCCGGACGGATTGCCTGGGGCGGGTGGGGGGCCGCCGGGCACTCGCGCCCGGCCGGAAGGGGAGCCCTTGCCCCGCCCGTCGGCGCGCACACCGGCGCCTTCGCCTGCGGTTCTGGCCTCTCACGCCGCGGCTCGGGTATCCTTACCGTCTTCGTGGACGTTTTCTCCACCGTTGCAAGGAGTTCGACCCATGCCCATGTCCCCCGATTTCCAGGCGCGGCTCTCCGCCGTGCTGCCCCAGGTGGCCGAGCGGTTCGGCACCCCCTTCCACATCTACGACGAGGTCGGCATCCGCCGCACCGGCGAGGCCCTCAAACGCGCCTTCTCCGGCGTGGCCCCGTTCCGGGAGTATTACGCCGTCAAGGCCCTGCCGAACCCGGCGATCCTCCGGATCATGGCCGACCTCGGGTTCGGGTTCGACTGCAGCTCCATCCCCGAGATCGAGCTCGCCCGGCGGGTGGGGGCCCGGGGGGACGACATCCTGTTCACCTCGAACAACACCACGGTGGAGGAGATGGAGGCCTGCCTCGCCGTGGGGGGCATCCTGAATCTCGACGACATCACCCTGGTGCCCAAGGTGCCCCGGATGCCCGAACTCATCTGCTTCCGGTACAACCCGGG
This sequence comes from uncultured Thermodesulfobacteriota bacterium, assembly GCA_964624725.1. Classification (GTDB taxonomy): domain Bacteria; phylum Desulfobacterota; class Deferrisomatia; order Deferrisomatales; family Deferrisomataceae; genus Deferrisoma. The sequence goes on along the minus strand of CAZUYO010000377.1, from coordinate 919 downwards.
CCCCAAGCGCACGGGGAACGCCATCATCGGCAATCCCGTGGAGGCCAAGTACGGCGTGGCCGACGACCAGATCGTGGAGGCCTACCGCCTGGCGCGGGAGCGCGGGGCCACCCGGTTCGGGCTCCACACCATGATCTGCTCCAACGAGCGCAACGCCGACTACTTCGTCGAAACCGTGCGGATGCTGCTGGATGTGGTAGAACGGGTCCAGGGCGCCCTGGGCATCCGGTTCGAGTTCGTGAACATGGGCGGGGGGCTCGGCATCCCGTACCGGCCCGAGGACGAGCCGTTGGATCTCGACCGCATGGGCCGGGAGATCGCGGGGCTCCTGGCGGAGTTCGGAAAAACTCACGGGTACGTGCCCAAGCTCCTCATGGAGAGCGGCCGGTACATGACCGGGCCCCACGGGGTGCTCGTGACCCGGTGCATCAACCACAAGCACATCTACCGGGAGTACGTGGGGGTGGACGCCTGCATGTCGGCGCTGATGCGGCCGGCGATCTACGGCGCGTACCACCACATCACCGTGCACGGGAAAGAGGACGCCCCGGCGGACACCGTGGTGGACGTGGTGGGGGCCCTGTGCGAGAACAACGACAAGTTCGCGATCCAGCGCCCCCTGCCGCGGATCGACGAGGGGGACCTCGTCGTGATCCACGACACCGGCGCCCACGGCCACGCCATGGGGTTCAACTACAACGGCCGGCTCCGGCCCCAGGAACTCCTGCTCCGGGCCGACGGCACGGTGGAGCGGATTCGCCGGGCCGAAACCCCGGCCGACTACTTCGCCACGCTGGAGTTCGAGCCGGCCGTGTGGAGGGGGTAGGGAGCGTTCATGCCGCGCCGTTATCGAGATTGGTACCGACAGGCCGAAAACGACCTCGAATGGGCCGAGCACTCCCTCAACGGAGGGTTTTAC
>CAZUYO010000376.1:0-2973 GCA_964624725.1 uncultured Thermodesulfobacteriota bacterium | reverse complement strand
CCCGACGCGGGGTGCCTGCGCTGCGGCATCTGCTGCGACCTTTACGGCCACCGGCTGCGGGCCACCGACGGGGACCTCGAACGGTGGAACCGGGAGGGGCGGGCCGACCTCCTGGCCCGGGTGGGGCCGGACCAGGAGATCTGGTACGACCCGGCCACGGGGGAACGCCTGGACGACTGCCCGTTCCTGGTGCGCACCGGCCCCGAGGAGGCCCGCTGCCGCATCCACGACACCAAGCCCGCGGTCTGCCGGCGCTACCCCACGCGCGCCCACCGGGGCCGGTGCGTGCGGGGACGGGTGGTGTCGGAGGGGGACGGGTAAGGGGGCCGCCGCGGCGCGCCGGAGCCAAAAAATCGCCGGAGCACGGGAAAGGAGGGAAACCGTGCCCCGGCCAAGAGGGGTTCGCGTCGGGTTGGGTCAACCTCGGTCCGACGCTTTGTTTTTCTTTTCGTCCGCGTGAGACATCGACTTTAGCCGGTTGCGAAATTTTTTCGGTCGACGGCCGGACCAACGTTTGCATAAATCCCCCTCCGGGGCGGGGTTCGCCCACGGCGGCACCGGCGGGCGGGGGAGGAGCCCGCTGCGGCTTCCCCGAGGGGAATCAACGGGTTTCGTCCGCTTGACCCCCGGCGCCGGGCGGTACTACAGTGCGCCGACCGCCCGGTTGGAGCGGTTCCGAAAAACGAGGCAAAATCGCCACATGAGTGCCGCGTCGTTTCCCAACCTTGGGAAAATTCTTTCCCCGACCCAGTGGGAGCGGTTCACCCGGTCGTTCGCCGACGCCGCGGGGGTCCGGCTGGCCCTGGTGTGCCTTCCCGGCGGGGTGGTGGCCGGGGACCTGCGGGAGTTGGGGCTGCCCGAGGTGCCGGGGGAGGATCCCCGGCAGTGGCCGGCGTTCCTCCGGAAGATCGTGAAGCAGGCCCTGGGCGGGGACGAGACGCTTCTGTTCCGGGACCCCTCGGGCCGGCTGGTGTTCGCCGGGCCCGTGGCCGGGGCGCCGGACCTGCCGCAGATCACCCTGCTGGGGGCCCGGGACGCCGGGGCGGAGGCGGAGCCGCGCAAGCTCCAGGCGTGGGGCTCGTTGGCCCGGCTGTGCCTGGGGGCGCTCGTGCGGGGGCATGCCGACCGGCGGCGGGCCGACCGCGACCGAACCCGGGCCGTGACGCTCTTCGACCTCCTGCCCGATCTCTTGCAGGCGGGGAGCGCCCTCGAGGTGTGGGGGCTCGCGCTTTCGACCCTGAGTGTGCTCTTCGAGGTGGAGAACGCGGCGGTGCTGGTGCGCGAATCGGGCACGGACCGGTTTCGGGTGCAGACGGCCTCGGGTCCGCTCGAAAAGACGCTCCTCTCGTGGTCCCTTTCGCTCGATGCGCCGCCCGTGGCCGACCTGGAGAAGCACCGCCGGCCGGTGCGGGTGGACGATCCCCACGAACTCTCCCGCCTGGGGCTGCCCGAGGGCGTGGAGCGGGTGTCCCTTTTTCCCGTGGGCACCGGCGCGCACGTGGACCTGGTGCTGGCCGTGGTGAACCGCGAGCTCGACGCGGACGAGAGCGCCCTGCTGCGGGGGTTCGGGGTGCAGCTCGGGGTGGTGCTCGAGAACCGTCGGCTCCAGGAGGACGCCCGCCGCCGCCACGAGCAGGTGGCGGCCGTGCGAAGCCTGTCCCAACGGTTCCTGGGCAGCCTCGACCCGGAGGAGCTCTTCCGGGTCATCCTCGACGAGGCCCGAAAGCTCACCGGGGCCCGGAAAGGGAGCCTCATGGTGCCCGAGGCCGGGAACGGGGCCCTGCGGGTGCGGGCGGCCGTGGGCATGGCCGAAAAGGTGGCCGAGCGGCTTCGGCTCCGGGCGGGGGAGGGGATCGCCGGCCGGGTGTTTGCCACCGGCGAGCCCATCATCGTCCACGACATCGAGCTCGACCCGCGGTTCCGCCGGAAAAACCGGCCCCGGTTCGACACCCGAAGCTTCCTGTGCCTGCCGATCCGGAAGAACGGCCATACGGTGGGGGTGCTGAGCCTTTCGGACAAGGCCACGGGGGAGCCCTTCGAGCCCCAGGACCTGGACGTGCTGGAAACCGTTCTGGCCCAGGCCACCCTGGCCATCGAGCGCTCTACGTACTGGGCGCAGTCGAAGGAGCTCCGGAGGCTCTCGATCACCGACGGGCTCACGGGGCTCCTGAACCGCCGGTACTTCCAGGAGCGGCTGGCCGAGGAGCTGGACCGGGCGTCGCGCCACAGCCACCCCCTGAGCCTGATTCTGATCGACATCGACCACTTCAAGCACTACAACGACACCAACGGTCATCCGGCCGGCGACAAGGCCCTGGTGCTTTTGGGGCGCATCCTCCGGGCCAGCGTGCGGGCCATCGACGTGGTGAGCCGGTTCGGGGGCGAGGAGTTCGCGGTCATCCTGCCCGAGACCCGAAAGCGCGAGGCCGTGGAGATCGGCGAGCGGATCCGTAGGGAGGTGGAGGCGTTCTACTTCCCCGGCGAGGAGCGCCAACCCGCGGGGAAACTCACCATCTCGATGGGGGTGGCCGCGTTCCCCGAGGACGCCCGGGACCTCCGGGGCCTCATCCAGCGGGCCGACCGCGCCCTCTATCTCGCCAAGGCCCGGGGCCGAAACCGCATCGAGGCCCACGCCGCGGCTCCCACCCCCGTGCCCCCGGCCGAGGACGAGGCCGCGCCGGCCGAGCCCCAGCAGGCCGGGTGGACCCGGGTGTTGTAAAGGCTGGAAGGCTGGGAAGCTGGAAAGCTGGAAAGCTGGAAAGCTTGCAGGCTGGAAAGCCCGAAGTTGGAAGCGCCGTGGGCCGCGAGGCGCGGCCTGTTTGCAAGAACAATAACTTCCGCCTCGGCCACACGGTGCGCCGCGGCCGTCTGGACCACGGGACCGAAGACCGCGGGACCGGCGACCGTGTCAGGAGCCAGAGGACAGACGACAGAGGACAGGGGTCCTCGACATCTGCCTTCTGAATTCTGGCC
>CAZUYO010000375.1:0-2974 GCA_964624725.1 uncultured Thermodesulfobacteriota bacterium | reverse complement strand
ACTTTATGAATGTATTGGTACTTAGGAGGCTGGGACGTTGGGATGCGGGGACGCGGGGGCCCGGGAGGCGGGACACCTCCCCGCGGGATCCCGGCGTCAGGCGCTCGCCAGGGAATCGCCCTCGGCCCGGGGGGCCCAGAACCGGGTGCGGTTTCGCCCCCCCTGCTTGGCCTCGTAGAGGGCGTGGTCGGCCCGCTCCAGGAGCTCCTCGGCCGAGTCGGCGCCCCCGGGCCACCAGGCCCCGCCGATGCTCACCGTGAGCTTTCCCCCCGGCACGGCATCCTCTCCCGGGAACCGGGTGCGGGCCACGGCCCGGCGGAGCTTCTCGGCGGCCGCCATCCCGCCCTCCCGGTTCGTCTGGGGCAGGATCACCACGAACTCCTCGCCCCCGTACCGGGCCACGGTGTCGATGCCCCGGGTGTTGCGGGTGAGGAGCTCCGCGAGCTTCCGGAGGGCCGCATCGCCGGTGAGGTGGTCGTTGCCGTCGTTGAGGCGCTTGAAGTGATCGATGTCGATCACCAGGAGGGCCAGGGGGATCCGGTGGCGGCTGGCGTGGTTCCACTCGGCCTTGAGCCGCTCCTGGAAGTAGCGGCGGTTGAAGAGCCCCGTGAGCTCGTCGCGCACCGAAAGATCGCGCATGGCCTGGTAGAGCCGGGCATTCTCGAGGGCGATGGCCGCGGTGTCGCCGAAGATCCGCAGAAGCTCCACCTCGTGGTCCGGAATCGGGGAGCCTCCTCCCGCCGCCAGGAACCCCACCACCCGGTCCCGGGCCCGCATGGGGACGACCACGAGGTCCCCGGCCTCGCCCCGCTCCCGGACCTCCTCGCCCCGAAGCACCCGCTTCGCCCAGGGTCCCGGCGCGCCCTCCACCTCCCGGTGCCCGGCCCCGTCCACCACCGCCAGCCCGCCCGGCGCACGGCCCCACAACCCGATCCGCACCGGGCGGCCGCCGAACACCTCCGCCAGCCGGGCCCGGAGCCGGTCCACGACCTCCTGGGGCTCCAGGGAGGCCGCCAGATCCTGGGCGAGCCGGCTCACGGCCCGGAGCTCCTGGTTCCGCCGCTCCAACTCCTCCTTCTCCCGGCGCAACTGCTCGGCCTGGGCCTCGAGGGTGCGGTTGAGATCCAGGATCTCCCGGAACGCCTCGCGGTTTTCCAGGGCCTCGGCCAGGGCCCGCAGGAACTCCTCGGGGGCGAGCGGCTCCTCCAGGTACTCGTAGGCCCCGCTCTTCAGGTAGACCAGGGCCTCACGGGGATCGGGCGCCGGCGTCACGGGCAGGAACGTGGCCTCGGGGGCCCGTTCCCGCAGCCGGCCCAACGCGTCCTCGGGCGACGGCGCCTCCATCGCGTCCACCCGGAAGGCCACCACGTCCCAGTCGCCCGGCGGAGCCAGGCCCAGCGCGTCCACCCGGGTCACGGCGAGGCAAACCCCTCCCACGGCCGTTCCCGGCGCGGGAACCCAGGGCCGCTCCGGCCCGACGACGAGAAGGTTGCGAACCACCGTGCTCATCCCGTCGCGCTCGGCGGCAAGATGCCGATCTCCCGGATCTCCTTGAGCTTGCGCTCGATCTGGCCGATCACCTCCGCCAGCCGTTCCCGCTCCCTGTCGTCCTCCAGGATCTCCGCCTCTTGGAGCGCCCTCTGCTTCTTCTCGAGGAGCGACTGGAGCTTCAGGAACGTCTTTCGCAGATCCCGGTTGATCTCCTCGAGCTCCTCCCTCAGGCTGGCTCCCTGTGCCACGGAAAACCTCCTTTCGGCGGGCGGGGGTCGCGGGGCCCGGCGGCGTCGACCGCGCGCCGGCCGGAAGCGATCCAAACCCTAACATAGCGAAAGAACGAAAACAATCGCCCCTCCAGAGGATTTCGGCATTCTTGACTCCCCCGGCACCCTGTCCTAGCATGCGGCCACCATGTCCACACCCCCTGCGGCGCGAACCGCCACGGGCCGCGGCTCCTCCGCGGCCCGGCGGCGCTTCCTCTCCACGGTTTGGCTCCTGGGCCTGGCCGCGACCGCCGGCCTCGTGACGGGGTTTCCGTTTTCCGCCCGGGCCCCCGTCTACGCGGTGGGCGAGGTGGCGGCGGAAAACGTGAAGGCCCAGCGGGACTTCACGGTGCCCGACGAGGAGGCCACCCGGGCCCGGCAACGGGCCGCGGCGGACGCCGTACCCGACGTGTACGACCTCGACCCCGGGGCCCTGGACGAGGCCCTCGAGGAAGCGGCCTCCCTCCTGGCGGTTCCCCCGCCTTCGGTCGTGGGGCCCGTGGGCCCGGTGCTCCCCGACTGGGAGCAGACGGCGCGAGACCTCGGCGGCCGGCTGGGGACCGAGATTTCCGCCGAAACGGCCCGGGCCCTCTTCGAAACCGGGAGCCGGCGGCGGGTTCTCGAGCGGGTGCGGGGCCTTCTGCGCCCCCTGTTCCGGCGCGGGATCGCCGCAACCCCGGGCGAGCCGGCGGTGGCGGCCCGCCCCCGGGTCCTCCGGGACCTGGGCACCCGGGAGGAACGCCCCCTCACCTCCTGGACCCTCCCCCTTTCCCTCGACGAGGCCCGGATCGCCCTCGCTCCCGAAGAGGCTCAGGGCATGGAACGGGTGGCCCGGGCCGTGGCCGGGCACGTCCTCCGGCCCAACGTGACCCGCAACGCCGAGGAGACGGCGCGGCGGCGGGAAGAGGCCCGCAACGCGGTGGCGCCGGTGCGCTACCTCATCCGGCGCGGCGAGATGATCGTGCGGGAGGGCGACCGCGTCTCCCCCGAGCAGGAACGACGGCTCCGGGCCCATGCCGAGCTCGTGGGCACGGGCACCGGGGGCCGCCGGGCCCTCGGGCTCGTGGCCCTGTGGGCCCTGGGCATCTGGATCCCCTTCGAGTACGGCCGACGCAACGTCAGAAAGTTTCGCAGCGACCACCGGGACCGGGTGTTCCTGGGGGGCCTGGTGCTCGCGCTCGCACTCCTGGAGCGGGGGTGGCTCGCCGCGGCGG
>CAZUYO010000374.1:0-2974 GCA_964624725.1 uncultured Thermodesulfobacteriota bacterium | reverse complement strand
AGTCCCCCACCACCTTCGTGCCGATGTTTTCGCCGCAGACCACCCGGAGGGTGTTTCCGGGCTGGGTGAAGTCGTACACGATGATCGGCAGCCGGTTGTCGCGGCACAGGGAGATGGCGGTGGAGTCCATGACCTTGAGGTCCCGCCGGAGCACCTCGATGTACGACACCTCGTCGAACCGCCGGGCGTCGGCGTGGCCCACCGGGTCCTTGTCGTACACCCCGTCCACCTTGGTGCCCTTCAGGATCGCCTCGGCCCCGATCTCCATGGCCCGCAACCCGGCGGCCGTGTCGGTGCTGAAATACGGGTTTCCGGTGCCGGCCGCGAAGATCACGATCCGGCCCTTCTCCAGGTGCCGGATCGCCCGGCGGCGGATGTAGGGCTCGGCCACCTGCTGCATCGAGATGGCCGACATCACCCGGGTGGTCGCCCCGTGGCGCTCCAGGGCGTCCTGGAGGGCCAGGCTGTTGATCACCGTGGCGAGCATGCCCATGTAGTCGGCCGTGGCGCGGTCCATGCCGGACGCGGCCGCCTTGAGCCCCCGGAAGATGTTGCCGCCGCCGATCACCAGGGCCACCTCGACCCCGAGGTCCCGCACCTCCACCACCTCGCGGGCCAGGCGCTCGACCACGGCCTGGTCGATGCCGAACCCCTGGGTTCCCATGAGGGCCTCGCCCGAGAACTTCAGGAGGATGCGTTTGTACACCGGCTTTCGCTCGCTCACGCTCTCGTCCTCCTCGCCCCACCCCAAACGCACGATCGGGGGAACGGGCGGCCCCGTTCCCCCGACACCTTCTGGGGATCGGTTACCCTCGGGCCTGGGCGGCCACCTCTTCGGCGAAGTTGTCTTGGCGCTTCTCGAGGCCCTCGCCGAGCTGGAACCGCACGAACCGGCGGATCCGGATGTTCTCGCCGAGCTCCGCGATCTTCTGCTTCAGGAGCTCGCCCACCGTGACGTCGGGGTCCTTCACGAAGGGCTGGTCCAGCAGGCAGTTTTCCTTGAGGAACTTCTTCAGGCGCCCCTCCACCATCTTCTCGATCACCTGGGGGGGCTTTCCGCTCTCGGCCGCCTGCTCCGAGAGGATCCGCCGCTCGTTCTCCACCTCGTCGGCCGGGGCGCTCTCCTGGTCGAGCCACCGGGGGTTCGTGGCCGCCACGTGCATGGCCACATCGTGCACGAACTGCTGGAACGCCTCCGTGCGGGCCACGAAGTCGGTCTCGCAGTTCACCTCCACGAGCACGCCGATCCGCCCGCCGGCGTGGATGTAGGCGTGTACCAGCCCCTCGGCCGCGATCCGCCCGGCCTTCTTGGCCGCGTCGGCCAGGCCCTTCTTCCGGAGGAACTCGATGGCCTTTTCCATGTCGCCCCCGGTTTCCTGGAGGGCCTTCTTACAGTCCATCATCCCGGCCCCGGTGCGTTCCCGGAGCTCCTTTACCGCCTGCGCCGTAATCGCCATGGCAATCTCCCTTGTTGGATTTCGATGTCGAACGGATGGGGTGACCACGCGGTCCCCCGGGGCGGGCGACGCCGCCTAGTCCACGTCGATCTCGACCTCTTCCACCTCGAGGTACTCGTCGGACTCGACCGGGGCCTCCTCCTCGGCCGCCTCGGAGCCCGCGGCCATCTCGGTCTCCACGAACTCCTGGCGCTGGGCCTTGCCCTCGATCACCGCGTCGGCGATGCGGGAGGTGAACAGCTTGATCGACCGCAGGGCGTCGTCGTTGCCCGGGATGGGGTAGTCGATGAGATCGGGGTCGCAGTTCGTGTCGAGGATGGCGATGATCGGGATCCCGAGCCGGTTGGCCTCGCGCACCGCGATGTCCTCGCGGGCCGGGTCCACGATGAACACGGCCGCCGGAAGGCTCTTCATCTCCTTGATGCCGCCCAGGCTGCGCTCGAGCTTCGCGGCCTCCCGCTGGATCTTCAGGCCCTCCTTCTTCGTCATCAGATCCACGGTGCCGTCGGCGAGCATCCGCTCCATCTCCTTCAGGCGCTCGATGCTCCGCCGGATGGTCTGGAAGTTCGTGAGCGTGCCGCCCAGCCACCGGTGGGTCACGTAGAACTCGCCGCAGCGCGTCGCCTCTTCGCGCACGATGTCCACGGCCTGGCGCTTCGTGCCCACAAACAGGAACCGCCCGCCCCGGGCCGCGGTGTCGCGGGCGAACTCGTAGGCCCGCCGGAACAGGTGCACGGTCTGGCTCAGGTCGATGATGTGGATGCCGTTTCGCTCGGTGAAGATGAACCGCTTCATCTTCGGGTTCCACCGGTGGGTCTGGTGGCCGAAATGGACCCCGGCCTCCAACATCTCGCGCATCGATACGGTTGCCATGCTGCCTTTCTCCTCTCTACGTGGTTGGCCTCCGCCCCCTTCGCCCCGCCTTCCGACCCGACCCGTTCGGGCACCACCGGCGGTCCAGGAGCGTGCGGAATGGAAGCGCATACGGGTACCACACCCGGCCCCGGGTTTCAAGGGCGGCTTGACAAAGGCGGGAAGGCTGGAAGGCTGGGAAGCGAGGACGCCGGGAAGCTTGGAGGCTGGACGGGCGCGACGCGTCCAGACCATTCACGATTTACGATTCACGATTCACGGCAGTTAGCCCGTCCGCACGTCCCAGCGGGGCGCGGAGCGCCCCGACGCCGCCACAGGAGGCCCGCCATGAAGCTCATCCAGGCCATCGTGAACACCGACCGGCTCGACGAACTGCGCGACCGCCTGTTCGAGATCGGGGCGCCCGGGCTCACGGTCGACAACGTGATGGGGATCGGCAAACCCCTGGGCCAGATGCGCTACTCCGACACCCGGGGGTTCGTGCCCAAGTTCTTCGCCAAAAGCCGGGTGCAGATCGTGGCGGAAGACGAACGGGTCGCGGAGATCGTGGACGCGATCCGCGCCGTGTGCCACACCGGCAACATCGGGGACGGCAAGATCTTCGTGCTGCCGGTGGACGACGTGGTGCGGATCCGCACCGACGA
>CAZUYO010000373.1:0-2977 GCA_964624725.1 uncultured Thermodesulfobacteriota bacterium | reverse complement strand
GCCGAGGCGCCGCCCCCCCCGCCCCCGCCCCCGCCGGAACCCACCCCGGAGGAACAGGCGGCCGCCGCCTGGGAGGAGGCCAGGCGCGAGGACACCCTCCAGGCCTACGTGCGGTTCCTCGAACTGCACCCCGACGCGCCCCAGGCCGACCAGGCCCGGGCCCGGGCCGACGAACTCCGGGAGGACCTGGCCTACCGGCAGGCCCTTCGCCGGGACACCGAGGACGTGTACCGGGCGTTCCTCGACCACTTCCCGAACTCGTCCCACCGGGCCGAGATCGAGGCCCGGCTCCAGGCGATGGAGGCCGAACGGGAGCGCCGCCGGGCCCAGGAGGAGGCCCAGGCGGCCGAGCGGCAGCGCCGGGCCAAGGCCTACGCCGAGGCCCGAAAGCTCGACACGGCGGAAGCCTACCGCATCTTCCTGGCGGCCTACCCCGACGCCCCCGAGGCGAAGGAGGCCCGGCGCCGGCTCAAGGCGCTCGAGGCGGACGACGAGGCCTACGCCGAGGCGCGGGGCGACGAGCGGAAACTCGAGGGGTACCTGGCCCGGTTCCCGGAGGGACGCCACCGGGCGGAGGCCCGGGACGAGATCCAAACGCTCAAACGCCGACGGCTGGAGGCCGACTACCGGGAGGCCCTCGCGAAGGGCACCGAGGAGGCGCTGGAGGCGTTCCTCAAAGCCTGGCCCCGAAGCCCCTACGAGAGCGAGGTGCGACGCCGGCTGGCCGAGATGCGTAAGCCCCCGGAGCCACCGCCGGCGCCCAAGCCCGCCCCGGCCGCCGGGCCCCAACCGGCCGCCGCCGGCACCGTGAAGGCGGTCCGGGTGGCCGCCCTGCCCGAGGCCGACGGAAACCCGGGCGACGAGGCGTGGGGCCGGGTGCCCGAGGCGACGGTGCCCCTCCTGGGCACGGAAAAGGAACTGCGCGTGCGGGCCGCCCACGACGGCCGGGACATCGTGGTGCTCGTGCGGTGGAACGACCCCACCCGCGACGCCCTCTACCGCCCCTGGGTGTGGGACCCGTCGCGAAACGCGTACCGGCAAAACGAGCAGGCCGACGACGGCCTGGCCTTCGCCATCTACGCCAACGGGGAGATCGCCGATCCCTGCATGCTGCAGGGGCTCGACCTCGAGGCGGACATGTGGATCTGGCGGGCCTTCTGGTCGGAGCTCACCGGGTATGCCTCGGACGGCCGGCTCCAGATCAGCCGTACCCGCATGCCCCGCTCGAACCCCTACCCGGCCCGGGACGGCTCGGGGCAACTCTGGATCCGGGAGGAGCCCGACGTGGGGGCCTACCCCTGGTCGTTCTTCGTCCCGGTGGAATTCCAAGGCGCCGTGGTGGCGAGCTACAAGCCCTCCCGGGCCGCCGGAAGCCGGGCCGACGTGAGGGCGCGGGCCGCCTGGGTCGACGGCGTCTGGACCGTGGAGTTCAAGCGCCGGCTCGACACCGGCAATGAGGACGACGTCGCCTTGAAACCCGGGCTCGTCTATTCCACGGCGTTCGCCGTGTACGACCGGGCCGAGAAGGACCGCCACGCCACCACCGGCGTGGTGCGCCTCGAACTGGAAGGGGGCCGCTGATGGCGAAGCCGGCAGGAGTGCAGATCCGCCGTTGGTTCTTCTTCCTCATGGTCCTGCTGGTGGGCACCAACGCCGGCGTGCTGGCGGGCAGTTGGCTGGTGGAGCGGGCCGTTACCGAGGCCGTGCGCACGGCCCAGCCCGTGGTGGACACGACCGGCCGGATCCGGGCCGAGATCCTCGAGGCCCAGCGGGAGATGTTCCGGTACCTCGCCGAGTTCTCCGACGACGTGTCGGACGCCCTGGCCCACCTGGAGCGGGTCCGGGCGGAGGTGGAACGGGCCCGGGCGCTCCCCGGCGCCCGCGGCATGGACGACGACCTCCAGGCCATCGAGAAGGGGGTGGAGCAGTACCGCAAGGTGCTGGAACTCCTGCCGGCGGCCGCCGGCGGGACCCGGGACTGGAGCCGCATCCAGGAGTACGGGAGCACCGCGGTCCGGCTGGGGGATGCCGCGCGGGATCGGGCCGAACGGCTCGCCCAACGGGCCCTCGAGACCATCGACGCCCGGGGGAACACGGCCCTCCTGGTGGCCCGGGGGGCCCGGTGGGCCGCCGCGGCCACCCTCGGCATCAGCGTGCTGACCGTGATCGCCCTGGCCCGGTGGTGGCGCCGGTTCCAGGACGTGATCCTGGGGTTCTAGACCATGGGCGCATACGAACCGGTGACCATCGAGGCCAAGGGGGGCCACTACGAACTCACCCGGGAGGGCGGACTGCTCCTCAAGGTACCCCGGAACGTGTTCGAGCGGTACCGGAGCGACACGGTGTTCCCGCCGGCCTGGCCCGCCCGGGAGGAGGAGCACCCCGTCCGGCGGGTGTACTGGAACCCGGACACCCGCGAGTTCCTCATGGCCGGGCTCGACGCCCACCCCGCCCGCACGGCCGAACTCCACGGCGGCACCCCGTTTCGCTCCTACCTCCAGGGGTTCTGGCTCCCCGACCCGCCGGTGCTCCTCTTGCGCCCGTTCTGGAACCCCGCCGACCCCTACGACCCCTTCGACCGCGCCGCCAGGTCGCGGAGCCTCCGCACCCAGATCGCCTTCGTGGAACTGCTGGAGGGCCTGCGGCCGCCGGAGGGGTGGGCGATCGTCCTCAACGCGACCCAGGAGTACCTGGAGGCGCTGGGCATGGGCCCGCGGGGCACCCCGGGGAGCCCGGGAGAGATCCTGTCGGTGTCCCTGGCGCCGCCCGTGCCCCGCGAGGACCCGGCCGCCCGGGCGGCCCTGGAAGCCCTGGGGTTGGATCACGTGGGCGACGCGTTTCCCGTGCTCCGGGCCGGCGCCCTCGCGGGCGCCTACGCCCTGGGCCTCCCGTCGGTCCACGCCGTGGAGGCGGTGTTCCGGGAACACGGCCTCCACTACCAGGTGGGCCCGTTTCGGCCGCATTGACGTTGGGACGG
>CAZUYO010000372.1:0-2992 GCA_964624725.1 uncultured Thermodesulfobacteriota bacterium | reverse complement strand
ACGTGACGGGGGATCTGGGCACGTTCGACATCCTCTTTGATTTCCCGTTTCCGGATAGCCTCAGCGCCTATGAGTTTGACGTCGGGGAATACGTGACGTACAAGGTTACTTCTAAGACTGGCGGCACCGTGACGAGCGCGGACTTCATGTTCCCCAGCGAGGGCGGGACGGCGATGTCGGCCGTGGGGATCTGGCCGTCCTGTGAAAACTACGAGGTTTGGTACACGGCGGACGCCCCCAGCGTGGTGCCGGAACCGGCGACGTTGCTGCTGCTTGGCACCGGCCTGTTGGGCGTGGGGGCGTGGGGCCGGAGGCGTGGGGGGGCCCGGTCCGGCGGTGGAACGACCTGACGGAGCGCAACGAGAGGAGATTCCAGAGGGCCTCGGCGGAGGCCCTTTTTTTGTTGGCTGTTCTAGAATGGAGCCCCGGCGGCCGATACAGTGGAGCGGGTTGGAAGGCAACCGTGAGGGCGACCGGGACGGAGGGAACCCCGATGAGACGGCGACCAGGGGAGGGAAGATCGCGGGTGGTGTGGGGATGGTTGTTGGGGGGCGTGTTGCTCGTGGCCGCGTGCTCCCCGGGACCCGCGGAGAAGGCGGCGGAGCACCGGAGGAGGGCCGAGTCCTACCGGGGCCAGGGAAAGCTCCGTGAGGCTGCGGTGGAGTACCAGGCGGCGCTCCAAGAGACGCCGGGCGACCCGGATCTCCTGTACGGCCTGGCCCGGGTGCTGCGGGCCCAGGGCCGACTGGAGGAGTACCGCGGATACCTCAAGCGGGCCCTGGAGGCCGATCCCGGCCACAGGGGGGCTGCCCTGGAACTGGCCGCCTTCTATCTCGGGGCCAGCGCATACGGGCCTGCGGCCGAACTGGCCGGCCGGGTGCTGGCGACGGCCGGGTCCGATGGGGAGGCTCTCCTGGTCCGGGCGCGGGCGCTGAGCGGCCTCGGGCGCCTTGAAGAGGCGCAGGAGGCGTGGGAGGCCCTGCTCGGGCTCGACGAGGTGCCGGCAGAGGCGTTCGCCCCGGCCGCCGATTTCTTTTTGCGGAACGGGGACGAGGCGAGGGCCCTCTCCGTGTTGGAGCGGGGGATCCGGTCCCATCCGGAAGCAACGGGCCTTGCGGTGGCGAAGGCGGGGCTGCTCGCACGGCTGGGGCGGCTGGAAGACGCCGAGGAGGTCTTGCGGTCGGCCCGCGAACGCCGGCCCGGCGACCCGGAACTGATCGGTGCCTGGGCGAAACTCCTCGTTCGGAAAGGGAAGGGGGAGGAGGCCGGGGCGTTTCTGCGCCAAAGCCTGGATGCCGCGGGCGACGACCCCGCCCTCGCGGTGCCCCTGGCCCTGGAGGCGGCCGACGTGCTGGTTGCGGTCGGACGGGCGGCGGAGGCCTCGGAACTCCTCGAGAGGGTTCGGCGTCTCGCCCCAGAGGATCCGGCTCTCGCGGCCGGCTTGGCCGATGTGTGGATCACTCTGGGGCGCACCCGCGAGGCGAGAGAACTCCTGCCGGTGGCGGCGAAGGTTGACCCGGCCGGCCGCACGGCGGCCCTGCTGGAGGCCCGGCTGTATTTGGAGGAAGGCATGGCCCCCCGGGCCAAGTTCGTTCTGGAACCCCTGCTGGCGAGGGGCGATCTGGGCGTCGACGCGCACTACCTCTACGGGAAGGCGCTTGCCGCCATGCGCCGCTGGGTGGACGCGCGGCGCGAGTTGCTCCTGGTGCTGGACCGGGTTCCCGATCATGTGCTGGCGCGGATCGACTATGCGAGTTTGCTCGCCCGCATGGGGGACGCCCAGGGCGCGCTGCGGCAACTGGACCGGCTCCCCCGGTGGGCGCGGGGAGACGCACGGGCCGAACTGCTCCGGGCGCGGGTTCTGATCGCGTTGGGGCGATGGAAGGAGGCGAGGGGGGCCCTGGATCGGCTCCGAGCTCGGGCCCCGGACAACCCGGTGCTCCTGGCGCTGGAGGGCGACTTGGCGGCCGCACGGGGGCGGATGAAAACGGCGCTTCGATTCTACCGAAAATCGCAGGAAAAGAGCCCTTCGGCGTTCGAGCCGGTCTTGGCCGAGGCCCGTGTGCTCCTGCGGACGGGGGCGCCCCTCCGGAGAATCGAGGACCTCTTGGAAGAGTACCAGCAGAGGGCGAGGGAGACCCCGTTCGTGCTGAATTTCCTGGCGACCCTCCATCTGGACCGGGGGAATCTGGAGGAGGCGGGGAGGTACCTGGAGCGGAGTCTCCTGGTCGAACCCAACTTTTGGGAAACCCGGTACCTGCGGGCCCGACTCGCATTGCGCAGGGGGGAACGGACGAAGGCGATCGGGGACCTTCAGGAGGCGATCCGGCTCGCCCCTTCGGAGCCCACCGCGTACAACGAGCTCGCCGCCCTCTATCGGAAGGAGGGGGAGGTGGACAAGGCGGAGGAGCTGTACCGAAGGCTTCTGGATGAGAATCCCAGGGAGCCGTTTACCAGCAACAACCTGGCGGTGCTTCTCCTGGAGAAGGGTGAGGTCCGGGAGGCGGTGCAACTGGCGCGCATCGCCCTAGAGGGTGCCCCCACGAACCCCCACATCAAGGATACCCTGGGGTGGGCCCTTCACCTGGACGGGAACACGGCCCAAGGCCTCCCCTGGCTCAAGGAGGCCGTGGCGGAACTGGGCGACGATCCGGAGGTTCTCTACCACTACGCGCAAGCGTTGCACGAGGCGGGGAGGGTGGAGGAGGCCAAGACCGTGGCCCGGTCGGTAATACGGCTGGCCCCGGAATCCCGGTACGCCGAGGCTCTTTCCGGGTGGCTGTAGAAGGACCGGTGGGGCGAGCCCGTGGCGCACCCGCCGGCGGAGGCGTTCGGGGAGCGGATCGTCGCCGCCGACCGGGGGAACGGGGGCGGGGTGTGTTGTCCGTGATCACACGCCTATGGGTGCGGTTGAGGGCCCGAGGACGATCCGGCGGGCCCGACGCGGGGTGCCTGCGCTGCGGCATCTGCTGCGACCTTTACGGCCACCGGC
>CAZUYO010000371.1:0-2999 GCA_964624725.1 uncultured Thermodesulfobacteriota bacterium | reverse complement strand
GCCTTACTTCGCCAGCGCCACCGGGCCCCCGAAGGCCTCGGCGGCCTCGGCGAGCAGTTCCCGTTCCCGGTCGCGGTATTTGGGCGAGAAGTGGAAGATCCGCAGTTCCCCCACCCCGGCCCGGCGGGCGAGTTCCCCGGCCTGGGCCGCGGTGAGGTGGTGGCGTTCCCGGGCCCGGTCCGCGTCCTCTTCCAGGAACGCGGCCTCGCAGTAGAGCACGTGGGCGTTCCGGGACAGGGCCACCGCCCGGGAGATGCCGGGCTCGGCCCAGAGGCAGTCGGTCACATAGGCGAGCTTCTGGCCCCGGGTGAGCCGGAGCACCCCCTTTTCCATCAGGGTCGCCAGGGGCACCGTGCCCCCGTCCGGCAGGTCGACGGGGTGGTCCGGGGAGCGGCCGGTCTGGAGGGCCTGCTTGGCGGGCCGGAGCCAGGGGCCGGGGGGGAGCCCGAGCCGGTCCAGGGCGTCGCGGGCCACGTTCACGTGCACGGGTTCCTCCAGGCAGAAGGCGAGGCACGGCACCTGGTGGTCCAGTTCGGCCGCGGCCACCCGGAACGTCGGCTCGTCGTGGACCGTGCGCAGCCCGGGTTCCGGTTCGGGCAGGGGCACCTCGGCCCGGTGGCGGCGCGGGAACCCCTCGCGGCACGGAAACGCCCAGAGCGTTCCCGACTCCTCCCCCCATTCGAGCACCTCCAGCTCGAACGCCTCGTCGTAGGCGTGCACCAGGTTCCAGGTGTAGCCCCGCAGTTTCCCCTCGACCCGGTCGGCGATGCCGGGCGGGCCCACCACCCGGAACACCCCGGCCCGGCCCAGCCGGTAGCGCACCACCGTGTCGAGGCCGCAGAAGTGGTCCATGTGGGCGTGGGTGACGAAGGCGTGGGTCGCCTTCAGGACCGGCCGGGCCGGCAGGGGATGGAGGTCCCCCAGGTCCAGGAACAGGGTGCGGCCGTGGCCCAGGAGCCGCACCAGGAGCGCCGGGTCCCCGAAGGGGCCGTTCACGAGGTGGGGGTGGAACGTGGGGCGCACGGGGTCGGTTCGAACCGGCGGGTCCCGAGGCCAACGGCCAGGGCGCCGGTGGGGCAGGCGTGGGTGGCGCAGGTGAGGCACCGCAGGCAGGCCGGGCTCCCCGAATCCCGGCGGGGGTCGAGCCCGATCCGGCAGGCCGAGACGCAGGCCTCGCAGCCCTCGCACCGGGCCGGGTCGTGGTCGATCCGCAGGGCGCTCCACCGGTTGAGGAGCCCGTAGATCGCGCCGAGGGGACAGAGCGTGCGGCAGTAGGGGCGGTAGCTCGCCACGGCCCACCCGATCACGCCGGCCAGCGCGGCGAGCTTCCACCAGAGCCACGGGCCCACCTGTTCCCGGAGTTCGGGGATGAAGAGGAACAACCCCCCGGCCTCGAGGGTTCCGGCGGGGCACAGGGCCCGGCAGAACCAGGGCTCCCCGTGACCCATGGGCCCGGTGGCGAGGAGCGGGAGCCCGATCACGAGGCCCAAAAGCACCAGGTACCGAAGGCCCCCGAGGGCCCGGGGCACCCCGAATTTTCGCGACGGGATCCTGTGGAGCCCCTCCTGGAGGAACCCGAAGGGGCACAGCCACCCGCAGGCGAACCGCCCCCCGAGGAGCCCCACCGCCGCGAGGAATCCCACCACGTAGAACCCGAGCCGGTAGGTGCCCCACCGGAGCGCCGGCCGCCAGCCGGCCACGAAGTGCTGCAGCGTGCCGACGGGGCAGGCCGCGACGGCCGCGGGGCAGGAGTAGCAGTTGAGCCCCGGGGTGCAGAGCTTCTTCAGGGGGCCCTGGTAGAGGTTTCGGGTCCAGGGAAACGCGAGGTAGGCGTTCTGGAGGAAGGCGGCGACGGCCTGGACCCGGTGGCGCACGGCGGGCCTACCCGATGCCCATGCAGGCCAGGCAGATGCTGGCCGCGTTCATGAAGACCTGGGTCGCCTCCCCGAGGTACGCCCCCACCGCGATCGCCGCGGCGCTCACCGCGAGGGCCGCCCACCACGCCTTGCCCATGGCCACCTCCCCGAACCGGGTGCTTCGTGGGACGGGTCGGCGGCGATTTTAGCAAATCCGGTTCGGGTTGCCCAAATCTACCGCCCTTCGTGGGGGGCGTGGACCTCGACGTCGAACGGCACGGTGTACACCCGGCCGCCGCGCCGGAACTGGGCGAAGATCCGGTAGCGCCCCGGCGCCTTGAACACGTGGCCCCAGTAGAGCTTGGGGCCCCGGTAGCCCGGGGTGGGCTTGTGGAAGTGCTGGTGGGCGAACTCGGGGCCGCCGCCGTGGGTGTGGGCGGAGCCCGACGCGTTCTCCCGGAAGATCGCGAGATGGGTGAGCACGCCCAGGTACGGCTCCAGGTCGGTCACGGGAGCGCCCCCCGCCTCGATCTCGATGTTCGCCTCCACCCGGTTCCGGGCCTCGATCCGGTCGGGCATGGTGTGGAGAACGCAGGTGAGGCCGTCGGCCGACCTCGTGCGGGAAAGATCCCACCGGGTGGGGGGCTGGGGCGGGCCCTCGACGGAGAGCTCCAGTTCCTTGTGGAGGGCCTGGCCCCGGTCCACGGCATCCACCGCGATCACGTACCGGCCGCCCCACCGCAGCGTGACCGGGAAGGTGAACCGGGCCTGGGCCCTCGCCTCCTCGGTCAGGAGTCCGAAGTCCTCGGGGTGAAGGTGGTGGAACTCCTCGAGGTTCTCGCTCACCACGAGGAAATGCACCAGCCGTTCGTGGTGCACCTGCAGCCCGGTTGCCGGCCGACCGTCGGCCGTCTCGATCCGCACCGTGATCCGGATCTCCTCTCCGGCCCTCGGTGCGGCGGGGTCGGTTTCCAGCCGGAACCGGTAGCGCCGGTCCACCTCCCGGGGGGAGAGGGCCGGCAGGTGGTGGCCGGCGTTGGTTTGGCAGGCCTCGCAGGCCTCGTGTTCGTGCCCGTGATGGCCCATGGCGGCGTGGTGCGGTGCTCCTTCGTGGTGATGGCCGTGGGGCCCGGCGCAGGCTGC
>CAZUYO010000370.1:0-3001 GCA_964624725.1 uncultured Thermodesulfobacteriota bacterium | reverse complement strand
CAGATGGTGAAGGAGATTGCGGGACTCGGGGTTCCCCAGCCGGCGGGAGCCAAGGGGCCGGCCCAGGCCAAGGCGGAGAAGGGGTTCGGGGAGTTCCTGACGGAGAGCCTCCAGAAGGTGGACGCCCTCCAGAAGGAGGCGGACGAGGCGGTGACGCGCGCCGCCCAGGGGGAGGGGGACGTCCAGGAGGCCATGGTGGCCGTGGAGAAGGCCGACGTGGCCTTCAAGCTCATGATGGAGGTCCGCCAGAAGATCCTGGACGCCTACCAGGAGATCATGCGGATGCAGGTGTAGCCCGGGGGCGCTGCGCCGTTGGCAAAACCCGCACTGGAAATTTCGGCCCGAAACAAGGAAACTAAGGCCGTTCGCACACGGCCCCGCCCAAAGGACTCTGGCCCGGGATGAGAATCTAGTCGATGGCCATCTGGGATGCCGGCCTGGCCCAGGCCCGAGAACTGTGGGCCAGGCTCACCACTGCCCAGCGGATCACCCTGGTCGGGGTGACCGCCCTCATCACCGCCCTTCTGGTGACGCTGGCCCTGTGGGCCGGCGCCCCCGAGTACTCCCTTCTGTTCAGCCGCCTCTCCCCGGAAGACGCCTACCAGGTCGTGGAAAAGCTCAAGGCCGAGGGGGTGCCGTACCGCCTGGAGTCGGGCGGCACCACGGTGCTCGTGCCCTCCGACCGGGTCTACGAGGTCCGCCTCCAGTTGGCCGGGGAGGGCATCCCCCAGGGCGGCACCGTGGGGTTCGAGATCTTCGACCGCACGAGCTTCGGCATGACGGACTTCGCCCAGCGGGTGAACTACGCCCGGGCGCTGGAGGGGGAGCTCACCCGGACCATCCGCCACATGGACGGGGTGCGGGGCGCCCGGGTGCACCTGGTGCTCCCCGAGAAGAAGCTCTTCGAGACCGAGCAGGAGCCGGCCTCGGCCTCGGTGGTTCTCGATCTCGTGCCCGGCCGGCAGCTCACGGCGAAGCAGGTGCGCGGGGTGGTGTACCTCGTGGCCTCGAGCGTGGAGGGGCTGCCGCCCGACCGGGTCACCGTGGTGGACACGAAGGGGAACGTGCTCTACCGGGAAAGCGGGGAGGAGCCGGGGCTCCTGGCCGCGAGCCAGCTCGAGTACAAGCGGGCCTTCGAGAAGGACCTGGAGCGCCGGGTCCGGGACCTCCTGGAGCGGGTGGTGGGCCAGGGGGCCGCCGTGGTCCAGGTGGCGGCCGAGTTCGATTTCTCCAAGGTCGAGGAGACCGCCGAGACCTTCGACCCCGAGGCGGTGGCCGTCCGGAGCGAGGAGCGGGTCACCGAGTCGTCCACGGGCCCGCCCGGGCCGGCGGGGGTGCCCGGGGTGGCCTCCAACGTGGGCCAGGGCCAGCCGGCCCAGGCGGGGGCGGCCGGCTCGAGCTCGAGCCGGGAGACCGAGACCGTGAACTACGAGGTCTCGAAGAAGGTGACCCGGGTCGAGAAGGGGCCGGGCACCCTCCGGAAGATCTCGGTGGCCGTCGCCGTGGACGGCACCTACCAGGAGGGGGAGAACGGCCGGGAGTTCGTGCCGCGGCCCGCCGAGGACCTGGCCCGGCTGAAGGCCCTGGTGGAGAAGGCCGTGGGCGCCGACCCCGCCCGGGGCGACGCCGTGGAGGTCACGAGCATCCCGTTCCAGCCGGCCGAGGTGGGGGTGGCCGAGGCCGGGCCGTGGTGGACCTCGCCGGCCGTGCTGCCCTTCGTGCGGTACGGCCTCGTGCTGGTGCTCGGGGTGCTCCTGGTGTTCGGGGTGCTCAAGCCCCTGGTGCGCTGGCTCACCCGTCCGGCGGAGGTGCCCGAGATCACCGAGCCGGTCACCGTGGCCGAGATGGAGCGGCGGCTCGAGGGGGAGGCGCCCGAGGAGGAGGTGGAGATCGAGGAGAAGGCGCCCACCGAGACCGTGCGGCGCGAGTTGATCAAGCAGCGGCTCCTGGACATGATGCGAAAGGAGCCCGAGGTGGCGGCCCAGTTGGTGCGAAGCTGGCTGACGGAGGAGTAAGCGGTGCCTGACGCTGCGCCGGAATCCACGGCCCAAGCCCTGCCCGGCCTACGGAAGGCGGCCATCCTGTTCCTCGCGCTGGGCGAGGAGGCCACCGAGGCCGTGTTCCCCCACCTCCGGGACGACGAGATCCAGGAACTGACCCGGGAGATCGCCGTGCTGGAGAAGGCCACCCCGGAGGAGGCCGAGGCGGTCCTGGGGGAGTTCCACACCCTGGCCCTGGCGCGCTCCTACGTGCTCCAGGGGGGCGTGGAGTACGCGAAGAAGATCCTGCGCAAGAGCCTGCCGCCCGAGCGGTGTCGGGAGATCCTGGACCGGCTGGTGAAGTACCTCGACCAGGGGCCCGGATTCCAGAACCTGCGCAAGGCCGATCCGAGGCTACTGAGCAAGATCATCCAGAAGGAGCACCCCCAGACCATCGCCTTCATCCTGTCGCACCTCGACGCGGCCAAGGCGGCCCACGCCATCGCGAGCCTGCCGAGCGAGCTCCAGGTGGAGGTGGCCCGCCGCATGGCGAGCCTCGAGGAGATCAGCCCCGAGGTGGTGAAGAAGGTCTCGGAGATCCTGGACAAGAAGATCACCTCCATGGCGGGCTCGTCCATCGAGGTCCAGGGCGTGAAAACCGTGGCCGAGATCCTGAACCGGATGGGCCGGAACGAGTCCAAGAACATCCTCGACAAGATGGAGCAGGAGAACCCGGAGCTCGCCGCCCACATCCGGCAGCTCATGTTCGTGTTCGACGACATCCAGTACCTGCCGGACAAGGCGATCCAGGAGATCCTCAAGCGCGTGGACAAGAACGTGCTGGTGGTGGCGATGAAGGGCGCGAACCCCGAGCTCCAGGAGAAGTTCTTCCGGAACATGAGCTCCCGGGCCGCCGAAACCCTCAAGGAGGAGATGTCGTTCCTGGGGCCGGTGCGGGTGAGCGAGGTGACCGAGGCCCAGTCGTCGGTGACCGAGATCGTGCGCCAGCTCGAGGAGGAGGG
>CAZUYO010000369.1:0-3005 GCA_964624725.1 uncultured Thermodesulfobacteriota bacterium | reverse complement strand
GGCACGCAGCTCCAGCACGGGTTGTACGCCGCCGCGGCCGAGGTCCTCCTCACGGCCCGGCTCGGCCGGCCGGCCCGGGTGGAGGAGAGTGGGTATCTCTTCCCCACCCGGCGGGGCGGGGGCCAGGTGGTGGCTCACCCCCGCGAGGGGTGGCGAAAGGCCCTGGAGGCCCTCCCGGCGCTCCTGGACGCCATGGCCCAGGGGCTTTTCGTCGCTACGGGGCGATCCTGCGGGTGGTGCGCGTTCGAGAGGGTGTGCGGGGCCGATCCGGCCCGGGCGTGGAAGCGGCTCCGGGAGGCCGAAGACCCCGCGGTGAAGCGGTATCGGGAGGTGGAAGACCATGCGTAGAGAGCGGGCGGAGGACCGGGAGGCCCGGAGGCGCATCCGCGAGGACCTGGACGTGAACTTCCTCGTCGAGGCCTCGGCCGGGTCGGGGAAGACCACAAGTCTCGTGGACCGGATCGTGGCCCTGGTGGCCGGGGGGCGGGCGCAGATGGGCGAGATCGCCGCCGTGACCTTCACCCGGAAGGCCGCGGCCGAGATCCGCGAGCGGGTGCAAAACGAACTCGAACGCCGCCTCCGGTCGGCCCGGGGCGCCGAACGGGAGCGCGTGGAGCGGGCGCTCGGGGACCTCGGGGGCGCAACGCTCGGCACCGTGCACTCGTTTTGCGCCCGGATGCTCCGGCTCTTTCCCGTGGAGGCCGGGGTGGATCCGTCGTTCGAGGAACTGGAGGAAGAGGGCGCCGAGGCGGTGCTCGACGAGGTGTGGGAGGAGCACCTGGACCGGGAGCGGGGCACACCGCTCTTCCGGGAGCTCGTGGCCCGGGGGGTGAACCCCCGGGACCTGCGGGGGCTCTTCGGGCTCCTCGCCGAGTACCGGGACGTCGAGCCCGTGACCGGGGACGCCTCCGATGCCCCGGATCTCTCGGGGGTCGCACGGGAGCTGGAAGGGTTCCTCGCCGAGGTGGAGCCCCACGTGCCCCCCGCGCCGCAGAGCCCGGACGGGCTCCAGAAGGCGGTGCTCACGGCCCGGCGGCTTCGGGCCGAGCGGGGGTTCGCCCACGCGCCGACCCTGGTCGAGGCGCTCGAGGCGTTCGCCTCGGCCGGGGTTACCCTGAACCGCTGGCCCGACCGGGCACTGGCCTACCGGTTCCGGGACGAACTCCTTCCGGCGTTTCAAGAGCGGGCGGTGCGGCCGGCGCTCGCGCTGTGGCGGACCCGGCTCCACCCCCTGTGCGTCGCCTTCGCCCGCCCCGCCCTCGACCTCGCCGAGGCCCGGCGCCGGGCCCGGGGCACCCTGGACTACGGCGACCTCCTTCTGCTCGCCCGGCGGCTTCTCCGGGACCACCCCGACGTCCGCCGGGAACTTGCCCGCCGGTTCCGCCGGATCCTCGTGGACGAGTTCCAGGACACCGACCCCGTGCAGGCCGAGATCCTCTTCTACCTCGCCGGCGACGATCCGGCGGGGGGTGGCCCGTGGCACGCGCGGCCGCTCCGGCCCGGCGCACTCTTTCTGGTGGGCGACCCCAAGCAGTCGATCTACCGGTTCCGCCGGGGCGACATCGAGACCTACCAGCGGGTGAAGGGGCTCGTGGTGGCACAGGGGGGCGAGGTTCTTCGGCTCCGGCGGAACTTCCGGTCGGTGCCCGCGGTGTGCGCGTACGTGAACCGGGCGTTCTCCACCCTGTTCCCGGCCGAGGACACGCCCTACCAGGCGGCCCACGCGCCCCTGTGGACCACCCGGCGCCCTCCGGCCGAGCCCCTCTCCAGGGTGTGGCGGCTCACGCTCCCGAGCGCCGGGACCAAGGACGAGATGCTGGCCCACGAGGCCCGGCTCGTGGCCTCGTGGGTCCGGTGGGCGCTGGAGGGGAACCTGCGCGTGAGGGGGAAAGGGGGGCGGCTACGCCGGGCGCGGCCCGGGGACGTCCTGGTGCTCACCCGCAAGACCGAGTCCCTGCCCGGACTCGCCGCGGCCCTGGAGGCCCAGGGGGTGCCCGTGGACCTCACCGGCGCGGAGGCGCCGGGGGACGACCCCCTCGTGGCGGGGGTCGCGAACCTCCTCGCGGCCCTGGCCGCACCCGACGACGGCGCGGCCCTCGTGGCCGCCCTGACCGGCCCGCTTTTCGGCCACTCGTGGCAGGATCTCCTGGACCACCGCCACAGCGGGGGAGCCCTCGGGATTTCCTCGCCCCCGGACGCCGGCCACCCCGAGGTGCGCGAAACCCTGGGGTTCCTGCGGGAACTCCGGGCCGAGGCCCTGGCCCGGCCCCCCGTGGCGGCGGTGGAGTGGGTGATCGAGCGGACCGGCGTGGCGGCCCTCGCCGCGGCCGGGCCCCGGGGCGGCACGGCGGCGGGCCGGTTCGAGACCCTCATCGACCTCGCCCGCGAGGCCGAGGCGGTGGGCCGGAGCGATTTCGCCTCGGCCGCGGCCCACATCGCCGAGACGGTCTCGGCCGCCCGGCCGCCCCGCAACGTGCTCGCCGGGCAGGCGGGCGGCGTGCGCCTCATGAACCTTCACAAGGCCAAGGGCCTCGAGGCTCCCGTGGTGGTGCTCGCGGGGGCCTGGAACCGGGGAGGCCACCCGGTGCGTTACCGGGTGGACCGGGACGCCGGAGGGGGAGCGGTGGGGTACTTCCCGGCGTGGAAGCCGGCGGGGGACTGGCACCAGAAGATCCTCGCCCATCCCCCCGGGTGGGACGCCCAGGAGGCGGTGGAGACCCAGTACCGCGACGCCGAGGAACGGCGCCTCCTCTACGTGGCCGCCACCCGGGCGGGGCAGGTGCTCGTGATCAGCCGACCCCAGGGGAAAGCCGCCAGCGGCTCGGCCTGGAAGGAACTCCTCGAGTTCGTGGACGACGAACTCCCCCCCGCCGGCCTCGACCTGCCGCCCCCCGCCCGGCGCCGGGTCGACCCCGATCCCCGGGGCGAGCGGCGGGCCGTGGCCCGGGCGGTGGGGGGCCTCCAGCGGGCCGCCGCACCCACGTGGACCCGCCGTCCCGTGACCT
>CAZUYO010000368.1:0-3007 GCA_964624725.1 uncultured Thermodesulfobacteriota bacterium | reverse complement strand
ACCCCGGCCGTCACCACCACCCGGTCCCCCGGCCGGGCGATCCCGCGCCGGACCACCTCCCTCCGGCACGCGTCGAACAGGGCGTCGGTGGTGGGGGCGGGCGGGACCAGGGCGGGGGTCACGCCCCAGGTGAGGGCCAGGGCCCCGGCGGTGGCCGGGTCGCTCGTCATCCCCAGCACCGGCACGGGCGGGCGGGTGCCGGCCACCAGGCGGGCCGTGGAGCCGCTGCGGGTGGGGGTCACGATGGCCTTGGCCCCCACGTCCCGGGCCACGTGCCAGGTGGCCCGGGCGATGGCGGCCGGCACCCCTCGGGCCGCGAGCGGCCGGCACTCCTCGGGTTCGGGCGCGTCGGCCTCGGCCCGTTCCACGATCCGGGCCATCACGGCCACGGACTCCACGGGATGGCGGCCCATGGCCGTCTCCTCCGAGAGCATCACCGCGTCGGTGCCGTCCAGCACGGCGTTGGCCACGTCGGTCACCTCGGCCCGGGTGGGGCGGGGGTTCGTGACCATGGAAAGGAGCATCTGGGTCGCGGTGACCACCGGTTTGGCCCTTCGGTTCGCCTCCCGGATGAGCCGCTTCTGGATGCCGGGGACCTCCTCCAGGTCCACCTCGACCCCCAGGTCTCCCCGGGCCACCATGAGCCCGTCGAACGCGTCGAGGATCTCCCCCAGCCGCGCCAGGGCCTGGCGCTTTTCGATCTTGGCGAGCACCGGAACCCGGACCCCTTCCTGGTCCATGATTTCCCGGGCCGGGTCGAGGTCCCTGGGGCTGCGGACGAAGGAGAGGGCCACCCAGTCCACCCCGATCCGGAGCCCGAACCGCAGATCCTCCCGGTCCTTCTCCGACACGGCCGGCAGCGCGTCGCCCTTGCCCGGGAGGTTGAGGCCCTTGTGGCTCGTGACGGTCCCCCCGGACAGCACCCGGACCCGCACCCGGGGCGGGTCCACCGCTGCCACCTCGAGGGGGATCGCGCCGTCGGCCAGGCTGAGCCGGTCGCCCGGCGCGAGTTCCGAGGCCAGATCCGGGTAGGTGACCGGGATCTCGGCCCCGGAGGCCTCGGGGCCCAGCACGAGCTCGTCCCCCGCGTGCACCAACCGGGGCTCGGGGAGGGCTCCGAGGCGGATCTTCGGGCCGGCGAGATCGAGAAGGAGCGCCACGGGCCGGCCGGCGGCCGCGGCCGCCTCCCGGATCCGTTCGGCCGTGCGGGCGTGGGAGCCGTGGTCGCCGTGGCTCATGTTGAGCCGGGCCACGTCCATGCCGGCCTCGACCAGGCGGCGGAGCGTTTCCGGTTGGGCGCTCGCCGGGCCGATGGTGCACACGATCTTCGCCCTGCGCATGTCCGCGTTCTCCTCCGGGCCGCCGGATTCCCGGTGTGCGATGAGGTTTCGTCGGGCGGTGGGGAAAAGTTACCTTGCCTGGCGTCCCCCGTCCAGGCGGGCCCCCGGGATCAAACGGCCGGCCGGTTGAGAAAACCTCGTTTGTTTTGGTATGGTGATTGCAGGTCGCGCCGTGTCCACCCCTTTCGAAGGAGGAGATGCCATGAAGAAGTACTGGAACGAAGAGTTCGAAACCATGCCGGTGGAGAAGCGCCAGGAGTTCCAGGCGCAGAAGCTCCGGGAGACCGTGGCCTGGCTCTACGAGCGGGTGCCGTTCTACAAACAAAAGCTCGATGAGAAGGGGGTGAAACCCGACGACATCCGCACCCTCGACGACATCCGGCATCTTCCCTTCACCGTGAAGAACGACCTGCGGGACAACTACCCGTTCGGCCTGTGCGCCGTGCCCATGAAGGATCTCGTGCGGGTGCACGCCTCGTCCGGAACCACCGGGAAGCCCATCACCGGCCCCTACACGGCCGAAGACAAGGCCCAGTGGCAGGAGTGCATGGCCCGCACCCTGTGGGCCCAGGGCATCCGGCCCGACGACATCTGCCAGAACGCCTACGGCATGGGCCTTTTCACGGGCGGCCTCGGGTTCTATCTGGGCGTCGAGGCGATCGGGGCGTGCCTGGTGCCCACCGGGTCCGGCATGACCGAGCGCCAGATCATGCTGATGCAGGACTTCGGGTCCACGGCGCTGTTCTGCACCCCCACCTACGCGCTCACCATCGCCGAGAAGGCCGACCAGATGGGCGTGGACCTGCGCAAACTGCCGCTGCGGGTGGGCTCCTTCGGGGCCGAACCCTGGACCGTGGAGATGCGCAAGGAGATCGAGGAGCGCATGGGCATCACGGCCCACGAGGCCTACGGGCTCACCGAGATGATGGGGCCGGGGGTCGGGTTCTCGTGCGAGGCGTACCGGCTGCACCTGAACGAGGACCACGTCTACCCCGAGATCGTGGATCCCTCGACCCTGGAGCCCGTACCCCTCGGGGAGAAGGGCGAGTTGGTGTTCACGGCGCTCCAGCGCCGGGCCATGCCGCTCCTGCGCTACCGCACCCGCGACATCACGAGCCTCCGGCGGGTGGAGTGTGAGTGCGGCCGCACCCTGGTGGTCATGGACAAGATCCTCGGGCGCTCCGACGACATGCTGATCATCTCGGGCGTCAACGTGTTCCCGAGCCAGGTGGAGTCCATCATCATGGAGTTCGAGGAGATGGAGCCCCTCTACCAGATCCGGGTGTTCAAGAAGGGCCACCTGGACGGCATGAAGGTGGAGGCCGAGGCCAAGCCCGAGGTGTACGCCCAGGGCAAGCAGGCCCTCGAGGATCTCGGCCGCCGGATCAGCGCCCGGATCCACGGGGTGATCGGGATCAACGCGCCCGTGGAGATCGTGCCCCAGGGCACCATCGCCCGCAGCGAGGGCAAGGCCAAGCGGGTGATCGACGAGCGCAACAAGTAGTTCCCCGGCCGGCCCGGACCCCTTGCCACGGGGTTCGGGCCGGCGGTAGATTCGGCGTCGTCTCCGAGCGGACCGGCCTACCGGCTTCTTGGGGCCCACGGCCGGCCCGCCGACGGGTCGGGGCGGAAACGCCCCGGCCTCCCGCGTTCGGAAAGGAGACGGG
>CAZUYO010000367.1:0-3012 GCA_964624725.1 uncultured Thermodesulfobacteriota bacterium | reverse complement strand
CCGGTTTTCCCTCCGTGTCCTCCGTGCCCTCCGTGGTGAAACCCCTTCGGGTCCCGGCCTCGCGCCCCCATTGACAACCCGGCCGGCTTTGCCCTACGGTCCGCGCCATGCCGCGCATCGACGCCCTCCTCCGACATCTGGTGGACCTCGGCGGGTCCGACCTGCACCTGAGCGCCGGGGCGCCCCCGGTGTTTCGGGTGAACGGGCGACTCCAGAAGACCCGGCACCCCCCGCTTGACCCGGGGGAGGTGGAGGATCTGCTGGCGGAGATCCTCTCCGACGAGGAGATCGCCCGGCTGGAGGACGAGGGCGACCTCGACTTCTCCTACGGGGCGGAGGGGCTGGGCCGGTTCCGGGGCAACGCCTACACCCACCGCAAGGGCTGGGCCGCCGCGTTCCGGTGGATTCCCGGAGCGCCCCCGACCCTGGAGCAACTGGGCCACCCCCCCGTGGTGGCCGAACTGGCTCTGGCCCAGCGGGGGCTCGTGGTGGTCACCGGGCCCACGGGCTCCGGAAAGTCCACGACCCTGGCGGCCATGATCCAGCACCGGAACCGGGAGCGGGCCGACCATGTGATCACCCTGGAGGATCCCCTGGAGTTCCTCCACGAGGACGACCGGTGCCTGATCCACCAGCGGGAGGTCCGCCGCCACGCCCGGTCGTTCGCCGCCGGGCTCCGGGCGGCCCTGCGGGAAGACCCCGACGTGCTCCTCGTCGGGGAGATGCGCGACACCGAAACGATCGCGATGGCGCTCACGGCGGCCGAGACGGGCATGCTGGTGCTCGGCACCCTCCACACCCAGAGCGCGGCGAAAACCGTGGACCGCATCATCGACGCCTTCCCCGCGGCGCAACAGGACCAGGTGCGGGCCATGCTGGCCGAGAGCCTCCGGGGGGTGGTGGCCCAGGTGCTCCTGCGCCGGGCCGACGGCCGGGGCCGGGTGGCCGGGCTGGAGATCCTGGTGAACGTGCCGGCCGTGGCCCACCTGATCCGCGAGGGGAAGACGTTCCAGATCCCCTCGGTGATCCAGACCGGCCGCAAACAGGGCATGCAACTCCTCGACCAGCACCTCCTGGAACTCGTGAACACGAAGACGATCACGCCCGAGGAGGCCCTGCGCCACGCCCAGAACCGGGCCCTGTTCGAACGGATGGTCTCGGCGCCATGAGCCCCGCGGCCCGCCCCCGGTTGGGCGACATCCTCCTCCGGGCCGGCCTGGTGGACGACGCGGGCCTCCAGCGGGCCCTGGAGCGCCAGCGGGTGCAGCCGGGCCGGATCGGCACCCATCTCCTGGAACTCGGGGCCGTGAAGGGGGAGGACCTGGCCAAGGCCCTCTCGATCCAGCACCGGGTGCCCCCCTTCCTGCCCGACCTCTATCCCCCGGACCCCGGGGCCATCGCCCGCGTGCCCGAGGCCCTGGCCCGAAGGCGCAGGGCGCTTCCCGTGGCCTGGGACGAAGACCGCGGGACCCTCCAGGTGGCCCTGGCCGATCCCCAGGACCTCGAGGCCGTGGACGAGCTCCGGTTCGCGGCCGGTGCCCGGCGGGTGGCCGTGCTGGTGGCGCCCGAGCAGGTGATCGAACGCGAGATCGCCCGGCGGTACCGGGGGGAGGAGCCGGAACCCGCGGGGCCCCTGGTTTCCCCAGCGATCCGGGAGGCCGAACCCGCTCCGTCGCGGCCGGGCCCCCGGGCCCTCGTGGCCGACCCCTCGGGCCGCCGCGGCCGGGCCGTGGCCGCGCTCTTGGAGGCGGAAGGGTTCCGGGTGACCCGGCCCCGGACCCGGGACGAGGCCGCCCGGGCGTGGGACGCGAACCCCTGGGACCGGGTCTGGGTGCACGCCGACTGGGCCGAGGGGGCCCCGGCCGGGGCCCTAGTGTACCGGTCGCCGGCCGACGAGTGGGCCCAGGCCCTCGGTCCCGTCGAGGCGTTCGCCCGGGAGGCCGAGGCCCTCGCCCGGGAGGCCGTGCCGCCGGCCCGGCGGACCCTGGCCGACGAGGTGGCGGCCCTCCTTCGGCTGGCGGCGGGCCGGCGCCGGATCGGGGGCTGGGAACTCCGGTGGCTCCTTCTGCGGTTCTGGCGGGCGGCGGGCCGGGACTGGGACCTCCCGGACGGTCCGACCGACGCGCACGGGGCCGACCTCCTGGCCGTGGCGGCGGCGTTCGGGCGGGCGCGGGAGCGCACGGGGTCGGCCCGGGAGGCGGTTCGGGAGCTCGGCCGGGACGAGACCCTAGTCCCGGCCGCGGTCACCGAGTTCGCGCGGCTCGCCTCGGGCACCGATCTTCTCGAGCGCCTGGGCGACCGGCCCCGGGCGCTCGCCGTGTTCCCCTCGGAAGAGGCCCCGGAGGGGATCCTGGCGGCCCTCGAGGCGGCCGGCTGGGAGGTGACCCGGGCCGGGGAGCCCGTCGAGGACGGGGACGCCGCGGCCGTGCTCGTGCCGGCCGGCCGGGGGGTGGAGTGGATCGAGGCGGGCGCGTTCGGCCGGGGCGCGTCGGTGTTCGTGGTGGGCTCGTTCGCCCACCCGGCGGAGGCCCTCTACGCCCTGCGGGCCGGGGCCGAGGATGTGATCGATCCGGCGACCCACCCCGAGCTCGTGGTGGCCAAGCTCGAACGGGCCGCGAGCCGGGCCCGGCCGGCCGCCGCGGGGGTCGAGGGAAGCCTTGCGGACCTCTCGGTGGCCGAGGTGGTGCAGGTGCTCGCCCATGGGCTCCGGACGGCCGTGGTCACGATCGAGGGCCCCCGGGGAAGCGGGGAGATCGCCCTCGAGCGCGGACGGGTCGTCGACGCCCGGGCCGGGGCCCTCCGGGGCGAGGACGCCGTCTACGAGCTCGTCACCTGGGAGGAGGGCCGGTTCCGGATCGCGCCGGGCCTTCCCCCCGACCGGCCCCGCACCGTGGAGAACGCCGACACCGAGGGGCTTTTGATGGAAGGGTTCCGAAGGCTCGACGAGGCCCGGCGGGGCGCGGACGGGGCCGACTAACGCCCAACCTACCGGAGCTTCGCAAGTAACTTCGG
>CAZUYO010000366.1:1165-3017 GCA_964624725.1 uncultured Thermodesulfobacteriota bacterium | reverse complement strand
TCGGCGCGGACCGGGGTAGGATGGAAGCGTCGGTAGGCCGCGAGGCGGCCTGCTCGCAAGAACGATGCCTTTTCGCCTTCGGCCACACGGTGGAT
The DNA here is from genome assembly GCA_964624725.1 of uncultured Thermodesulfobacteriota bacterium. Classification (GTDB taxonomy): domain Bacteria; phylum Desulfobacterota; class Deferrisomatia; order Deferrisomatales; family Deferrisomataceae; genus Deferrisoma. The sequence goes on along the minus strand of CAZUYO010000366.1, from coordinate 2,922 downwards.
CGTCGGGGCCCGGACCAAGGGACCGGAGACCGCAGACCGACGACCGTGCCAGGAGACAGAAGACAGAGGACAGAGGACAGGGGTTCTCTGACATCTGACTTCTGAATTCTGGCCCCCGATACGGCAGCCGCCCCCACAGGTTGGGACGGATGGCAACGCCGGAATCCCGCAAGCGTTTGGCCGCCTAGCCGCCGAGCAGCCCAGCCGCCTAGCGGAAGTTGCGTGCAAGGAGTCCCACCGTGCCGATTCCCGGAAACTGCCTCACCACCGCCATGGGCATTTTGCCCCACACCGACGTGGACCGGGCCCTGGAGCTCGCCCTGAGCCTGGACATCCCGTTTTGGCCCCAGCTGCCCCGGCTCTCCTACTACGAGGACATGTACGTCCAGGTGTCCGAGAACTTCCCCGGGGTGCGGATCGACGAGGAGAACCGGCGGATCGACTTTTCCACCGAGCGGTTCTACGAGGAGCTCCCGGCGTTCCTGGAGCGGATGGACGATCCCGATCTCTACCGCCTTTCGGAACGGTACTCGGTGGTGTACCGCCGGTTCCTCGAGCTCGACCTGGGCGATCGCCCGGCGATCCGGGGGCAGATGGAGGGGCCGGTCTCGTTCGGGTTCAGCGTGAAGGACGAGTCCGACCGGCCGCTGATCTACGACGACGAGGTGCGGGGGCTTTTGATCGAGTTCCTCGCCCGGAAGGTGAACGTGATGGGCCAGGAGCTGCGGGCCAAGAACCCCAACGCGTTCATGTTCGTGGACGAGCCGGGGCTCGAGTTCCTGTTCTCGGCCCTGGCCGGGTACACCGACACCCAGGCCCGGCAGGATCTGGACACGTTCTTTGCGCGGATCGAGGGGCGCCGGGGCGTCCACCTGTGCGGAAACCCCGACTGGGATTTCCTGCTCAACACCCCCATGGACGTGCTGAGCTTCAACGCCTTCGGCAGCGGGGAGCGGTTCGTGAACTACGCCCCGAGCCTCCGGCGGTTCCTGGACTCCGGGGGGGTGATCGGGTGGGGCATCGTGCCGGCCAACTACGACGAGTACCGGGCCACGGATCTGACCGCGCTCCTCGATCACCTGGAGCGGCTTTGGGACGCGCTGGAGCCCGCGGGCCTCACCCGGGAGGTGTTGCTGCCCCGGAGCCTCCTGCTCCCCGCCACCTGCGCCCTGGTGAACCCGGACAAGGAGGCCACCGTGGAGGCCTGCTACGAACTCCTGCGCGAACTCAGTTTCCGGGTCCGGGAGCGCTACGGGCTCCGGGAGGAAACCGAATGACGGAGCGGGGTGGGAACGTGTGGCGGCGAGGGATGCCGGTGTTCCTCGGCCTTATCCTCGGCGCGGCCGCGGCCGGGGCGGCCCCGTGCCCTCCGGGGCTCGAGGCGGCGGCCCGGGCCTACCGGGACGGGCTCAACGCCGAGCAGGAGGCGATCCGGACCTCGACGCCCGAGGCCCCGGCCGGCGTGGAGGAGACGGTTTTTTTCGAGCTGGGGGCCCACGCCTGCCACCGGGGGCCCGGGCAGGCGTACCGGGTGTACGGGCCGCCCGAGTGCGAGGAGGCCGCCGCCGGGGGCCGCGCCGCGGTGCGCTACCCCTACGAACTGTTCTTCCGCCGGGCGCTCACCCTGGAGGAACTCTACCGCAAACCCTGGCAGCCGGGCTCCGACGGCATCCTCCGGGTGGAGTTCGAGCGGGAGGGCGACTCGAACCGCTGGGTGCCGGTGGGCCGGCGCGAGGTGTTGGATTTGGGACGGTGAC
>CAZUYO010000366.1:0-1065 GCA_964624725.1 uncultured Thermodesulfobacteriota bacterium | reverse complement strand
CGTCTCGCCGTCCTACGCGTCCTGCGGCTTGTGGCAGAAGTAGCACTTGAGATGGTCGGGCCGGACCTGGGCGTCGGGGCCCAGATGGTCCTCGGGCATGGCGGCCTCGGCCTCGGGGCCGTGGCAGCCCGGGCAGGCCGGGTAGTTCTTCCGGTCGGCGTGGGTGGCGTCGGCCGGAAGCCGGGGGGTCGAGACCGGCGGGGCCCGAAACAGCACGAACAGGATCCCCGCGCACACCAGGACGAACAAGAGATGAACGTAGCGCCGGTTCATGGCGTTTCCTTTCTCGTCTCGGGTGGTCCAAACGCGCAGGAGCGCGCGCAAAGGGGTTCCGATCCCCTCCGTCGGCCCCCCAGCCGTGCGGTACTGTGGCATTGGGGTTGCCCTCGAATCAAGGCTCAGCGCCCCCACGTTCGTCGGACTCTCGGATCACGTGGAATGCAACCGGTTGGTTCGAGCCTCCCAGCCTCCCAGCTTTCCAGCGTTCCAGCCTTCCCCGTCACACCGGCGGCCGGTACCGGCGCATGGTGAGCGAGTTCGTCACCACCGACACGCTCGAAAACGCCATGGCCGCCCCGGCGATCACGGGGTTGAGGAGCCACCCGGTGAACGGATAGAGCACCCCGGCCGCGATGGGGATCCCTACCGTGTTGTACACGAAGGCCCAGAAGAGGTTCTGGCGGATCTTCCGCAGGGTGTAGCGCGAAAGATCCATGGCCCGCACCACGTCCCGCAGGTCGTCGCGGACGAGCACCACATCGGCCGACTCGATCGCGACATCGGTGCCGCTTCCGATCGCGATGCCCACGTCGGCCTGGGCGAGCGCCGGGGCGTCGTTGATCCCGTCGCCCACCATGGCCACCACCCGGCCCTGGGCCTGGAGGTCCCGGACCCGGGCCGCCTTGTCGGCCGGCAGGACCTCGGCCAGCACCTCACCGATGCCCACCTGGCGGCCCACGGCCTCGGCCGTGCGCCGGTTGTCGCCGGTGAGGAGCACGGTGCGCACCCCGAGCCGCCGGAGCGCGGCCACGGCCTCGGCCGCGTGCTCCTTGGGCGTGTCGGCGG
>CAZUYO010000365.1:0-3025 GCA_964624725.1 uncultured Thermodesulfobacteriota bacterium | reverse complement strand
CGACCGTCTTTAGAACCTGCGCTTGGAGTCCAGGAGCAGGGTGACCGGGCCGTCGTTCACGAGCTCCACCTCCATCTCGGCCCGGAACCGGCCCGTTTCCACCGGCACCCCGAGCTCCCGCAGCCGCGCGGCCACGGCCTCGTACAGGGCCTCGGCCTTGCCCGGCTCGGCCGCCCCGGTGAACGAGGGCCGCCGGCCCTTCCGGCAGTCGGCCAAGAGGGTGAACTGGCTCACCAAAAGGACCCCGCCGCCCACGGCCGAGAGGTCCAGGTTCATGCGGCCCTGGGCGTCCTCGAACACCCGTAGGCCCGCCACCTTCTCGGCCACGTAGGCCACGTCGGCCTCCGCATCGTCGGGCTCGACCCCCACCAGCACCAGGAAGCCCCGGCCGATCCGGCCCACCACCTCGCCCCCCACCCGCACCTCGGCCCGGCTCACCCGCTGGACCACGGCCCTCACGGACGGTTCTCCTTGGCCACCTCGAGGGCCGGGGCCAGGGCCTCGAGCCGCTCGACCCACTCGGCCGCCCAGGCCCGGTAGGCCTCGCGCTCGGCCTTGGGCACCGGGTCGCCGGCCGGGTACTTTTCGGTCAGGGGGTTCACCCAGCGGCCGTTCTTCTTCACCCGGAAGTCCAGGTGGGGCCCGGTGGCGAGCCCGGTGGCGCCCACGTACCCGATCACCTGGCCCTGCCGCACCCGCACCCCCTTGCGGATGCCCGGCGCGAACCGGGACAGGTGGTTGTAGTAGGTTTCGTATCCCCGGCTGTGGCGCACGATCACGGTCTTGCCCGCCTGGCCCTTCCACCCGGCGTACCGGACCGTGCCGTCGGCCACGCTCCACACCGGGGTGCCCCGGGGCGCGGCGTAGTCCACGCCCCGGTGCGGCCGGACCACCTTCAGGATCGGGTGGCGGCGGCGCAGGCTGAAACGGCTCGAGATCCGGGTGAACCGAAGCGGCGAGCGCAGGAAACTCTTCCGGACGCTTCGCCCCTCGGGGTCGAAATACCCCTCGATCTTGTCCGACCGGTAGTACACGGCCGTGTGGATTCCGCCCTGCCCCCGGTACTGGGCGGCGAGGATCCGGCCGTTCCCCACGAACTCGTCCCCCACCCAGAGCTGCTCGTAGATGGCCCGGAACTCGTCGCCCTCCCGGGTCTCCCGGGTGAAGTCCACGTCCCAGGAGAAGAGCTCCACAAAGGCCATCACGAGGTCGGCGTCGGCGCCCGCGGCCAGAAACGACTCGTAGAGGCTCCCCTCCACCCGGCCCACCAGGCTCTTCTGGCGGCGCTCCACGGGCACGTCCACCTTCCAGGCCCGCCAGCCGCCCTCGGGCCGGGCCTCGGCCCGGTACACCTCCAGCGGGCTTCGGCGGTACTCGAACCGCAGGAGCCGCCCCTCGGGGCCCACCCAGACCTCGTAGGCGTCGCCCGGCCGCATGCGCTTGGGGTCGAGGACGGGTTTGAGCGCCTTGGCGAAGGCGAGCACCTCGGCCGCGGGCACGCCCGCGGCACCGAGCACCGCGGCCAGGTTTTCCCCCCGGCCCACCTCTCCCGCCTCGCGCCGCACGTTGGCCGCCTCCAGGAGCCCCTGTTCGGCCCGGTCGCCCAGCACCTGGGCCACGGGCGGCAGCTCGGGCGCCACCACGGGCGCGAACACCGGCGCCGCGATCTCCGCCGGCAACTGCGGCGGGATCGAGGACCAGAGCCGCTCGGGTCGGGCCAGGAGGAGAAAGCAGGCCGCGAGCAGGAGGGCCTGGAAGATCGCTCGGTCGGACGGTCGTCGCATGGGCTCGTCAAAACGGGAACGCGGCCGGACCCACCCGAGGGGCCCGGCGCCGCAAAACGTCCCGGCATGGTAGCCGAAGCCCCCCACCCCTTCAAGCGCCCCGGCCCTTGTGCAACGCCCCTTCGATGCGGCACCCTTGGGGGCCGGGCGGGAGGCCCCGGTCCTTCCGCAGAACGGACCGGGAAGACCGGGTCAACGGCCCTCCCGCGTTCCAGCGTTCGAGCCTTCCAGCTTTCCAGCCCTCAGGACTTCCATGAACCACCGCCTGTTCCGCCTGCTTTTGAACCTCTACCCCCCGTTCCTCGGGGCCGGGATCCGGGTGCGCCGGGTGAGCCCCGACTACCGGGAGATCGACGTGGAGATGCCCCTTCGGTTCTTCAACCGGAACTACGTGGGCACCCACTTCGGGGGCAGCCTCTACGCCATGACCGACCCCTTCTACATGCTCATGCTGATCCACAACCTGGGGCCGGGCTACGTGGTGTGGGACAAGGCGGCCGAGATCGAGTTCGTGAAACCCGGCCGGGGCACGGTGCGGGCCGAGTTCCGCCTGGACCCGGACGCGCTAGAACGGATCCGGGAGGAAACCCGGGGTGGGCGAAAGGCGCTTCCCACCTTCACGGTGGAGGTGCGGGACGGGGAGGGAGACGTGGTGGCCCGGGTCAGGAAGGTCCTGTACGTCCGGGAGAAGGCGGACCGCGCCCGGCCCCCCGCCTCGGCAGGGAACCCGGGTGCGGCGTAGGGCGGCGCGCGGGCTCGCGGCGGGGTTCGGGTTCCTCCTCTTCGTCGCCGGGTGCCAGGGGTCGGGCCCCGGCCGGACCACGGTGTCGGGGAAGACCGCGTTCCGGGGGATGGGAGTCGAGGGGGTGCGGGTGGAGGCGTACCGGGCGACGGCCCCGGGCCCACCGGTGGCGGAGGCCCGGAGCGGGTACCACGGGTCGTTCCACCTCCGGCTGCCGCCGGGGCGCTACCGGCTCGTGGCCGAGGGAGAGCTTCCCTCGGGTTCGGGCGCCGTTCGCCTCCGGGGGGAGACCCGGATCCGGGCCGGTCCCGGTCGCCTGGACCGGGTGGTGCTCCCCCTTGCGGCGGCCCCGCCCTAAGCCCCGGGCCCGGGCCCGGACCGGGGCGTCCCCCGGGGGGGCGATTTGACACCGGGGGAACCTGTGCGAGGGTGGGGGGTGCAGAGCCCGCTTCTCGTGCCACGGCCCCCGCCGGAAGGAGCCCCCGATGTCCCGCGCTGC
>CAZUYO010000364.1:0-3030 GCA_964624725.1 uncultured Thermodesulfobacteriota bacterium | reverse complement strand
GTTCGCCGGTCCGAATCGTGGGGCGGCGCCGATTCGGGGGAGGCCGCCGGGCCGCCTCGCTGCCTAGCCGCCCAGCCGCAAGAGGGGTCCTCATGTCCTACAAAGTCCTCGATCTCTTCAAAGATCTGCCCGGCACGAACTGCGGCGACTGCGGGAAGCCGGGCTGTTTCGCGTTTGCCACCGCGGTGTACCTGGAGGCCTACCCCCTGGAACGCTGCCCCCACCTGGGGGAGGCCGGGGCCGCGATCCGGGCCAAGCTGGAGGCCGATCGGGCCGAGGGCGGGGGCCGGAAGCCCGACTCCAGCGAGCAGGCCCTGGAGCACCTGCGGGGCGTGATCGCGGGGCGCGACCTCGCCGAGGTGGCCGAGCGGTGCGGCGGGCGCTACCACAAGGGGCCCCCCGAGGCGGTGGAGGTGGCGTTCCTCGGCATCCCCCACCGGATCCTCCGGGACGACGTCGTGGCCGAGGGTGAGGCGCCCACGGTGTGGGTGAAGATCCTCCTTCTCATCTACGCCACCCGGGCCACCGGCAGGCCCCCCGCCGGGGAGTGGATCGCGTTTCGGGAACTCCCCAACTCGGTGAGCAAGGCCAAATCGTTCGAGGCCTCGGCGGCCCGGATCGCGGACGGGTTCGCCGGGGAGCCCGGGGCGCTGGCCGAGGCCGTGGGCCGCGTGGGGGGGCGGCCGGTGGAGCACCCCTCGGCGCCCCAGGCGTTCCGGATCGACGCCCTGCCCCGGGTGCCGCTCCTCCTCCTCTTCTGGCCCGCCGACGAGGAGTTCGGCGCCCGGGCCACCCTGCTCGTGGACCGCGGGGTGCTCGACTACCTCGACCAGGAGGCCCTGGTGTTCCTGTCGGAAGCCCTGGCCCAGAAACTCCTGGGCGGGGATCTCGCCGAGGTGATGGCGTGACGTTCCGGCACCTGGAGGCCTTCGTCGCCGTGGCCCGGGAAGGGGGGTTCACGCGGGCGGCCGAGCGCCTTTGCCTCACCCAGCCCACGGTGAGCGGCCAGATCCGGGAGCTGGAGGAGGAACTGGGGCTGGAGCTCTTCCACCGCCTGCCCCGGGTCGTGGAGCTCACCGACGCCGGGAGGGCGCTTCTTCCGAGGGCCCTCGACGCCCTGGCCGCCCGGGACCGGTTCGCCCAGGAGGCGGCCGCCCTGCGGGGCCTCGTGGCCGGGGAGCTCGCGGTACACGCGAGCACGATCCCCGGGGAGTACCTGCTGCCGCCCGTGCTGGCCCGGTTCAAGGCCGAGCACCCCGGGGTGCGGGTGATCCTCCGGGTGGCCGACACGAGCGAGGTGCTTCGGCGGGTGGAAGCAGGGGAGGCGGGCCTGGGCGTCGTGGGGAGCGCGGCGGGGGGCGATCTGGCCTCGGAGCCCCTGTGGGGGGACCGGATCGTCCTCCTGGTGCCGGCGGGCTGGCCGGTGGCCGACCGGATCGCGCCGGAGGACCTGGAGGCCCTGCCCCTGGTGGCCCGGGAGCCGGGTTCCGGAACCCGCCGCACCGTGGAGGCGGCCCTGGGGGAGCGCCGGGTGCGGCCCCGGGTGGTGGCCGAGCTCGGGTCCACCACGGCGGTGCTCGAGGCGGTGAAGGCCGGGCTGGGCGGCGGGTTCGTGTCGGAGCGGGCCGCGGCCGAGGCCCTGGCCACGGGCCGGGTTCGGAGCGTGGCCGTGGACGGGGTGGTCCCCGTGAGCCGGCGGTTCCTGGCCGTTTGGCACCCCCGCCGGGCCCTGGGGCCTGCGGCCCGGGCCCTGCTCGAGATCCTGCGGGACGAGACCGGATCAACCGGCGGGTGAGCCCTGTTCCGCCGGCTCTTCCTCGGTGTCCTCCCCCTCCTCGCCGTCCTCGTCCTCCCCGGGTTTTGGCCCGAACACCTTGGCCACCACGATGCTGATCTCGTAGAGCACCCAAAGCGGCCCGGCCATCATCAACTGGGTGACCACGTCCGGCGGGGTGAGCACCGCCGCCGCGATGAAGATGATCACCACGGCGTAGCCCCGGTTCCGGGACAGGGTGCGGTGGGTGATGAGGCCCATCTTGGCGAGGAAGAACACGATCACCGGCAGCTCGAACACCACCCCGAAGGCCAGAAGGAGCTTGATCGCGAACCCCACGTAGGCGTCGATGGAGATCGAGGCCTGGATCGGCCCCCCGGCGGCGTACCCCAGCAGGAACTTGAACCCGAACGGGAACACCACGGTGAACGCGAAGGTGACCCCGGCGAAGAAAAACAGCGTGGCCGTGCCCACGAAGGGCCAGACGTAGCGCTTTTCGTGGGGATAGAGCCCCGGGGCCACGAACTTCCAGGCCTGGTACAGGATCACCGGGCTCGCGAGCAGAACCCCCCCCAGGAACCCCATCTTGAGGTGGGTGAGGAACCCCTCCTGCACCCGGATCATCGCGAGGTGGCTCCCCTCGGGCAGGGCCTCCACCAGGGGTTGCACGAAAAACGCGAACAGCCGTTCGCTCACCCCGTAGCAGGCGGCGAACCCGGCGATCACGGCCACGGCGCATTTGATGAGCCGCTGGCGCAGTTCCTCCAGGTGGGCCGTGAACGGCAGCTTCTCCTGGTCCTCGGGGTCGAGGGGCGGGGTTTCGGGCGTGTCGGTCATGGGGGGTCGGGGTCCAAGGGGTTACGCGCCGGACGCGGGTCCCGCGTCGGTCTTCTCGGGCGTTTCCGGATCGGCCGGCTTGGGCTCGGCGTCGGTGTCCGGGGGCGGGCCGGGCCGGGTCTGGGCCCGGGCCTTCTCCAGGTCCTTCCAGAGTTCCTGGGGGTCCAGGGGCTTGTGGACCTCCTGGTAGATGGTCCGCTGGATGTCCTCGGTGGCCCGGCGGAACTCGGCCAGGCCCCGGCCCAGGGCGCGGGCCAGGTCGGGGAGCCGCTTGGGTCCGATCACGATGAGGGCGATCCCCAGAACGAGGAGGATTTCGCCCATTCCCATTCCGAACATCGGAATATCCTAAGAAAGGCTGGGAAGCTGGGAGGCTGGGAGGTTAGGAGGCGTCGGGCCTCCGCGATCCAGGTTATCGT
>CAZUYO010000363.1:0-3045 GCA_964624725.1 uncultured Thermodesulfobacteriota bacterium | reverse complement strand
TCCACGAGGTCCTGATCCCGGCCCTGTATCTGCCCACGAGCCTGGGGCCCCTGACGCTCGCCGACTGGCTCGGGAGCCGGCCCGTCGCGGCGTTCGTGCTGGCCGCGGCCTTCGGGCTCGCCGCGTGGGTCATCGGCCGGCTCTGGGGGACGGGTGAGACGGCGTAGACCCGGGCTCTTGGCCCTGGCCCTCTTGGCGGGGCTTTCGGCCGGCTGCTCCGGGCCGCCGCCCGAGGAGCCCCTGCCCCGGGGGTCCCTCGCCCGGGTGGAGTTCGTTCACGAGGGCACTCTCCTGGGGTTCGGCCCGTTCGTGGGCTACTACTTCCGGCCGGTTGCGCCGGGGCGGTTCGACCGGATGACCTTCGTGTGCCGGAACGAGGGCCGGTTCTACAGCTCCGACGCGCCCGACGGCGCCCTCCTGTACGAGGGCGAGGCCGTCCTCGCCGAACTCCCGGGCGGCGAGATCCCCCCCGGGCCCGGGCGGATCCGGCCCGTGTTCTTCCCCCGGGCGCCCGCCGGGTGGCTCGCCACCCGGCCCGGGAAGGCCTTCCGCCACTTCCACTCCTGCCACGACGGCCGGGGGCCCGTGCGGGTGGGCTACTGGCTCCTCCACCGGGCGGTGCGGGCCTTCACCTACGACATGGGGGGCCGGGTCGGGCCGGGAAGCCCCCTGTACCACCGGGTAGAGCCCGGCGTGGACCTCGCGTTCCCCGCCATCGTCGAGTTCGACGCGGGGCCCGGACGGTAGCGGGCTCGGGGTTCGGACGCCCCTCTGCCCGGCCGGCGTGGAGCAATCCCGGCGCCGGCCGGACCACCGCGTCCGGGACCCCGGACGACTCACGGATCCGGCGCCGTCGGCCTTCCCTTCCCCTGGATCCTTTCGTCTGCCCCGGATGGGGACGCCGTCCCCTCACCGTCTGGTGCGCCGAAGGAGCGGGGTAATGTCGGCGATGGGGTTTTGGCGGAGGTCGATTGCGCACGAGGCCGGTAGCCGCGCGATGGGGGAGATGTCGCGGATGCGGTTGCCGGTGAGCCGCAGCTCCCGGAGGTTCCGGAGCTCCGCCAGGGGCCCGATGTCCGCGATGGCGTTGAACGAGAGGTCGAGTCGCTCGAGTCCGGTCAGCGCCTCGATGCCCCGGAGGTCCTGGACGTCCGGATCCCCCCCCTCGGGGGTGGCGCAGTCGAGGCTGCGGAGGCGGGCGACGAGGGCGGGGGCGAGGGGCCCGCCCGGCTGGCCCAGGGCCCGGCGCACGCACGCCTCCAGCGCGGGGTCGACAAACGCCACACCGGTCGGTTCCGGCGGCCGGGGTGCGGCCGCGGGCCGGGGAAGCGCCGCCGGGGCGGCGTTCTGGCGGCGCCGTTCCGGTTTCCGGGCCGATCGGGGCGCCGGTTTCGGGGGCGAAGCGGGGGAGGCGTCGTGCTCCGCCGGGGCGGGCCGGCGCTCGGGGGGGACGGGGCGCGCTCCCTCGGCCGTGGCGGTCCGGTCCGATTCGGGTTCCGAAGGACGGCCCCTGGGAGACTCCGGGACGGCCGGCGCCGGGGACGAACCCACTGGCCCGACGGGTGCGGGAGCGGGGGCGTCCTGAGCCGCGACGGGGGCTGTTGGGGCCACCGGTCCGTTCGGAGCTCGTTCGCTTTCCGCCGCGGCTCCCGGCGGTTGGAGGACGACCTCCGGCTCCGGCGACGGTGTTTCTGCGGTGACGGGCTCCACGGGGCTCCGGTCCGCCGCCATCCACCCGGCGACGGCCACCGCGAGCCCCAGCACGGCGGCCGCGAGCACCCAGGGGGCCCGCCGCCGCGGCGCGGGGGTTCGGGGCTCTTGCGGTGCCGCCTCGGGGACCGGGGACGGCTCGGGCGGCGGCTTCGGCTCGGGCTCCTTGCGGACCCCGGGCAGAAGGGCCCCCGAGAGGTCGGTCCCCTCGGTAAGGGCGCCCCCGATGTCGGCCCCCCGCAGGTCCGCGTCCCGGAGCGACGCCCCCGCCAGATCGGCCCCGGCCCACCGGCTGTGGCGGCAGGTCGCGCCGTCGAGGCGGGCGGAGCGGAGGCGCGCGCCCCGCAGATCGGCGTGGAGGAGCCGCGCTCCGGTGAGGTCGGCGCCCTCGAGGTCTGCGTCGCGCAGATCGCTCCCGGAAAGGTCGGCCTTGCGGAGGTCCAGGTGGGAGAGGTCGAGTCCCCGGAGGTCGAGGTGCGAAAGGGGCGCGCCGTCTTTCCCTCGAGCCTCCACCTCGGCCCGGGTGGGTTTCCGGAGTTCGCGCTCCAGTTCCCGGATCCGCGTCGGCCAGGCGGCCGGTGCCTCGGCCCGAAGTTCCTCGGCCTCGGCCCGGCGGCCCATTTCCACCAGGATCGCCTCGATCCGGAGCGCCGCGGCGTCCGCGTCCCCCTCCGGGCCGGAGAGGGCCTGCTCCAGCTCCTTGCGGGCGGCGGCGAGCACGGGCGCCCACTCCGAGGGGTAGCGCAGCCCGGCCCCGGCCTTCCGGGCCTCGGCGATCCGAGCCACGGTGGCCACGAGGTGGCGGCAGGTTTCCTCTTCGAGCCCGGTGACCGCGGCCACGTCCCTCGGGGGCGCCGACGAGAGCACCTCAAGCTTGGCGATGCGGGCCGCGGCGAGCCGGTCTACCGCGTCGGGGGAGAGCCCCGGGGTGCGGGAGACGGCCCACCCCAGGGCTTCGAGATCGTCCCGGGCCGTGCGGGGTTCCTGGGCCGCGGCGCCCAGGAGCCCCAGCAGGGGGTCGCGCAGTTCGAGCAGGGCGTGGAGGGCCTCGGTGGACACGGCTCCCCGTTCGCCCACGTCCCGGAGGAGCTTCCGGAGTTCCCGAAACGTCCGGGCCAGGTCCTCGAGCCCCGCGTGTTCGGCCGCACCGATGACCCCCTCCACCTGCGGCAGAAGCTCCGGGACCCGTTCCGGGTCCTCGAGGAACCCGGCCGGGTCGGTCAGGAACGCCCGGATCGGGCCGAGGTGGGCCGCCGCCACCTGGCAAAACGTGTGGAGGAGTTCCGGGTTGGCGTCAGGTTCCATGGGGGCCTGGGGGATCGGGTGCGCACGTCC
>CAZUYO010000362.1:0-3058 GCA_964624725.1 uncultured Thermodesulfobacteriota bacterium | reverse complement strand
TCAGGCGGCCAGGGGCGCGACGGCATCCCGGAGGCCCTCGAGGCGCGGCACGAGGTCGGCGCCCTGGCCCCGGCGCTCCTCCACCGCCCGCTCCAGGGCCGAGAGGTCCTGGAGCGCCGCCTGGGCGAGCTCCCGGTAGGCCGCGATCCAGGCGTCGGCCAGGGCCTCGAGGTTCGCGGCCACAAGCTGGTACTTCACCTGCTCGTTGTAGTGGAGCAGGTTCGACCGGGCCTCCTCCAGGAGCACCTCCCGCACGGCCTCGGCCCAGTCGGCCAGCATCCCCCGGGCGAACCCGGCCCGGTCCTGCCGGCCCACGAGCCGGCGGGCCCAGCCGGCCGCGGCCTTCCGGGTCCACTGGGCCGCGAGCCCGAGGGCCCGGTCGGCCGGGTGCTCTCCGCCGGCGTAGGTCACGGCGCTCGGAAGGGGGATGACCCGCCGACCGATGGAGGGATCGAGCTCGGGGGGGTCGAACGGCGCCACCGGAAGCCCCAGGCGCTGGGCCTCGCGGTTGTAGGCCTCGACGTTTCGCACCAGGAGCTCGGCCGGGCCCCGGGCCGCGTCCTTGAGGGCCGAGCTCGCCTCGGCCCACACGGCCCGGATCGCCTCGACGGCCCGGGGGTTCAGCTCCTCGACCTTGAGGGTCTGGAACGCCGCCCGCATCTCCTGGTACACCCGGGCCATCTCCCGGTGGAACCGCTTCCGGTCGCCCGTGGCGCCGAGTTCGGGGGCCGGGAGTTCCCGCACCTTGGCCAGGAACCGTTCGGCCACCTCCCCGCCCGAGGGGTGGAACTGGCGGTCCACCTTCCGGAACGCCTGTTCCCGCACCTCGGCGGCCGCCGCCCGCACCGCCTTCTCGAAGGCCCCGAGGGAGGCCTCCACCTGGGCCCGGGCCCGGACCAGCGCGTCCTGCTCGGCCGCCAGCCGGCGGGTCTCCTCGCGCGCGAGGGCGAGCGCCGAGTCCACCCGCGCCAGAAGCGCCCGGGCCGCGCCCCGCACGGCCGCGCGCACGGTGCGCTCGGTCTCCCGCTCCCGGGCCTCGGCGACGGTGCGAAACAGGCCCTCCCGGAACCCCGGGAACCCGTCGAGGGCCCGGGCCGGGGACTCCTCCCAGAGCTCCAGGAAGAGCTCCTCCTTGCGCTCCACGGCCTCGCCAGCCTCGCGCTTCGCGAGCAGAAGGCCGCGCAGGGCCGAAACCACGGCCACCTCCACCCGGCCGGCCAGGGGGGCGAGTTCGGCCGCCACCCGGTCGCGGATCGCGGCCAGGTCTTCGGCCGTGGGGTGCTCCCCGAGGTCGGCGTTCAGCACGAACCGGGCCGCATCCAGGAGCCCCAGGGCCTTGATGTCGCGGACGAACCGGAGGTCGGCCTCCCTGAGGCCCACCCGGCTCGAAACGACGTACAGGATGCCATGGGCGCCCAGGAGGTATTCCTGCACCTTCTCCCGGTGTCGGGGGTTGGGGGAATCGTAGCCCTGGCAGTCCCCCAGCTCCACCCCTTCAGGGAGCCCCGTTCCCGGAAGCTCCAGCACCAGATCGTCCACGTACACGGCCAGGGCGTCGTCCCCGGCAAACGCTCGGTGCTCCTCAAACCGGTCGGGGCCGAGTTCCAACTCCCGGGGCTCGTCGCCGAGCCATTCTCGGATGCGCTCGTATCCGTCGAGGTAGGCCCGCAGTAGCGCCACGTTGCGGTCGAAACTGCCCCCCTCTCCCAGGGCCCGGTCCCCCAGCTCGTCCAGGGCATCCCGGATCCGCCCCCGGTCGGCCTCGGACCGGAGGTCCACCCGCCGGCCGTCGTCGCCCGCGGCCAGGAGCAGGGCCGCGTCGGTGGCCTCCCGGTTCACCTCGGCCCACCCCTTGAGCCGGAGCCGCGCCCGGGGCTCGGGCCCGGGACGGACCCGGGTCACGAGCGAGGTGATGATCCCGGCGCCCCGGCGGAGCACGTCGCGGCCCACCAGGGCGTTCACCAGGGTGCTCTTGCCGCTCTTCACGGTGCCGGCCACGGCCACCCGAAACCAGCCCCCCGCCTCGAGGCTCCGCAACCGCTCGATCCACGGGTCCACCCCCGCGCCCCCGGGCCCCACGAGGTCCCGGAACGTCTCGAGGAGGAACGCGACCGGCTTACACTCTTCCGAATAGCTCGTCACCACTCACCCCACACCCGCGGCGTTTCGCCACCGTTTCTCCCAGACCCCATGCCAGCCCGCCCCCGCGGCTTCCCCTTGCGTCCCCCGGGGAAAAACCGCGGCCGCGCATCGTACCGGCGGCCCCGGGGGGTGTCAACGCGCCGCGGCCGCCGCGGGGGTCGTGAACCGAGGGCACAAAACGCCTCGCCGATTTTAGCCTCGCTCAAGATTTTTAGCCTTGCTGAAGACCCCGGGAAGTTGCTACCCTGAGACGGCGTTTGTTGGGGCCTCATCCACTCTCATCATCCAACGAAGGAGGAGCCATGGGCCGGTACGACGAGATCTACCGCAGAAGCCTCGAAGACCCGGAGGGATTCTGGGGGGAGGCGGCCGAGCAGATCACCTGGACCAAGCGCTGGGACAAGGTGCTCGACGACTCCAACCCGCCCTTCTACCGCTGGTTCGTCGGCGGCGAACTCAACACCTGTTACAACGCCGTGGACCGGCACGTGGAAGCCGGCCGGGGTGACCAGGTGGCCCTCATCTACGACAGCCCGGTGACGAACCAGATCCAGAAGTTCACCTACCGGGACCTCCAGGACCAGGTGGCCCGGTTCGCCGGGGTGCTCCGGGGCCTCGGGGTCGAAAAGGGCGACACGGTCATCATCTACATGCCCATGGTGCCCCAGGCCGTGGTGGCCATGCTGGCCTGCGCCCGGCTCGGCGCGATCCACTCGGTGGTGTTCGGCGGGTTCGCGCCCAACGAGCTGGCGATCCGGATCGACGACGCCAAGCCCAAGGTGATCGTGTCGGCGTCGTGCGGCATCGAGGTCACCCGGGTCATCGAGTACAAGCCCATGCTCGACAAGGCCATCGAGCTGGCAACCCACAAGCCCGAGAAGTGCGTGATCCTGGCCCGGCCCCAGGCCAAGGCCGA
>CAZUYO010000361.1:0-3062 GCA_964624725.1 uncultured Thermodesulfobacteriota bacterium | reverse complement strand
CAGCCTCCCAGCCGAGAAGAGGATGAACCGATGACGATTCTGGAAGCGTGCCGGGCCGGCCGGGTGCCGGATCCGGTGGTGGAAGCGGCCAAGGCCGAGGGGGTGGACCCCGAGGCCCTCGCGGCCTCGGTGGCCCGGGGCGAGGCGATCGTGTGCCAGAACCGGAACCGCCCCGGTTGCCGGCCCTTGGCCATCGGCAAGGGGCTCCGCACCAAGGTGAACGCCAATATTGGCACGAGCAAGGACCAGATGGACCCCGAGGCCGAGATGGCGAAGCTGCGGGCCGCGCTCCGCGCCGGGGCCGACACCGTGATGGATCTCTCCACCGGGGGGCCGGTGCGGGAGATCCGGCGCCGGATCCTGGCCGAGTGCCCCGTGCCGGTCGGGACGGTGCCCATCTACCAGGCGGCGGTCGAGACGGTGGAGGCCGGCCGGCCGATCCCCGAGATGGACCCGGAGGTGCTCTTCCGGGTGATCGAGGAGCAGGCCCGGGAAGGGGTGGATTTCGTCACCGTGCACTGCGGCATCACCCGGGAGGGGGTGGAGTTCCTGGAGAGCCAGCCCCGGCTGCTGGGGGTGGTGAGCCGGGGCGGGTCGTTCACCGTGGCCTGGATGCGCCAAAACGGGGCCGAGAACCCCCTCTACGACCAGTTCGACCGGTTGTGCGAGATCTGCCGGGAGCACGAGGTGGTGCTGAGCCTCGGGGACGGGTTCCGGCCGGGGGCGCTCGCCGACGCCACCGACCGAGGGCAGATCCACGAGCTCATGGTGCTCGGCCGGCTGACCCTTCGGGCCTGGGAGGCCGGCTGCCAGGTCATGATCGAGGGGCCGGGCCACGTGCCCCTCGACCAGATCGAGGCGAACGTGAAGCTCCAGAAGCGGCTCTGCCACGGCGCGCCGTTCTACGTGCTGGGGCCGCTGGTGACCGATGTGGCCCCGGGGTACGACCACATCACTTCGGCCATCGGCGGGGCCCTGGCCGCCTGGGCCGGGGTGGACATCCTCTGTTACGTCACCCCGTCGGAACACCTGGGGCTGCCCACGGCCGACGACGTGCGGGAAGGGGTGATCGCGGCCCGGATCGCGGCCCACGCGGCCGACGTGGCCAAGGGGGTTCCGGGCGCCCGCGCCTGGGACGACGCCATGAGCCGGGCCCGGGCCGCCCTGGATTGGGAGGAGCAACTCCGGCTCGCCGTGGACCCGGCCAAGGCCCGGCACCTGCGGGAGCGGTGCCTTCCGGCCGACGCCGAGGTGTGCTCCATGTGCGGGGAGTTTTGTGCCGTGAAGGTGTTCTCGGGCCGAACCGGGTAGGGCGCCGGTGGCGGGGCGGCCGCAGGACCGCCGGGCCGTCTGGGCCTGGGCCCTCTATGACTGGGCCAACTCGGCCTTCGCCACCGCGGTGATGGCCGGGTTTTTCCCGGTGTTTTTCCGGGAGGCCTGGAGTGCCGGGGCCGCCGAGGGGGTGGCGACGTTCCGGCTGGGGCTCGCGAACTCCGCGGCCAGCCTGGCGGTGGCGGCGGCCGCGCCGTTCCTGGGCGCCCTGGCCGACGCGGGGGGCGCGAAGAAGCGCTGGCTCCTGGGGTTTGCCGCCGCCGGCATCGGGGGAACGGCGGCCCTCGCCGGGGTGCCCGCCGGCGGCTGGGCGTGGGCCGCGGCCCTGTACGCTCTGGCCACGGTCGGGTTCATGGGGGCCAACGTGTTCTACGACGCCCTCCTGGTGGACGTGGCCGAGCCGGCCGCGAGGGACCGGGTGTCGGCCCTCGGCTACGCCCTCGGGTACCTCGGGGGCGGCCTCGCCTTTCTGGGCCTCCTGGCGGCCGTGCTTCGGCCCGACGCCCTGGGGCTTTCCGGCCCGGGCGCCGCGGTGCGGTTCGCCTTCGTCGCGGTGGCCGCGTGGTGGGCCCTGTTCTCCGCGCCCCTCGCCCGTTGGGTGCGCGAGGCCCCCGGCGCGCGGGGGATCTCCTGGCGCGCCGGGACGGCGCGGCTCCGGCAAACCCTGGGGGAGGTTCGCAGCCACGGGCCGGCGCTCCGGTTCCTGATCGCCTACTGGCTCTACATGGACGGGGTCGACACCGTGGTGCGCATGGCCGTGGACTACGGGCTGGCCCTCGGCCTCGGGGCCGGCGATCTGATGAAGGCCCTCCTCGTGACCCAGTTCGTGGGGTTCCCCGCGGCCGTGGCGTACGGACGCTTGGGCGAGCGGATCGGGCCCAAGGCCTCAATCCTCCTGGGGCTCGGCGTCTACGCCGGGGTGACGCTGTGGGCGCGCGGGATGAGCACCCCGGCCGAGTTCTACGGCCTCGCCGTGGTGATCGGGCTCGTGCAGGGCGGGGTGCAGGCCCTCAGCCGGTCGTTTTTCAGCCGGCTCGTCCCGCCCGGCCGCAGCGCCGAGTTCTTCGGGTTCTACAACCTGATGGGCAAGTTCGCGGCCGTGCTCGGCCCCGCCCTGATGGGGGCGGTGGGCTGGTGGACCGGGAACCCCCGGGACGGGGTGCTAGCGGTGACGGGGCTCGTGCTCGCCGGGGGGATCGTGCTCCTGGGCGTGCCCGGGGCGGGGAAGGGGAGGGCCGATGCTGCGTAGCCGCATTTCGGGGGAAGCGGGGGAACCGCAGGAAACTCGGGCCATTCGGGATACCCCTTCGGGTACCACAAGTATCCCTTCGGGTCCTTGACGTTGCAGTGCAGCAAACCTAGACTGCGGGCGTGCCGGAACGAACCCCTTTGGAGAGGAGGAGTGAACCATGCCCGCACGTGAAACCTTCGTCGACCGCGCAGCGAACCTTTGGACCCAGCAGATGGACCGGTGGATCGAGTCCGTGAACCTGTGTCAGAACCAGTACGAGCGCATGCTCAACCTCTGGATGGGCCAGATGACCGAGGCCCAGAAGGAGGGGCAGAAGTTCTGGAAGGAGTGGATGGAGTGCTGCACCAAGGGCCAGGCCGACTGGCTCAAGACGGTGCAGACGGGCCTCAAGGAGGCCGCCGAGTTCTTCCGGTTCCAGGAGCCCTCTTCGGGCGGCAAGGCGTAACGTCCCGTTCGGGGCGGGGTGCAGGCCCCGCCC
>CAZUYO010000360.1:0-3087 GCA_964624725.1 uncultured Thermodesulfobacteriota bacterium | reverse complement strand
TTCGAGCCCGGCCCCCGGTACCTGTCGGGCAACGAGGCCGCGGCCGAGGGCGCCGTGGCGGCGGGGTGCGACTTCTACGCCGGATATCCCATCACCCCCTCGAGCGAGATCATGGAGCGCCTGGCGGCCCGGTTCGCCGAGCTCGGCCGGGTGTTCGTGCAGATGGAGGACGAGATCGCCTCCATCGGGGCCGTGATCGGGGCGGTGTGGGCCGGGGCCAAGGGCATGACCGCCACCTCCGGCCCGGGGTTCTCCCTCATGATGGAGGCCCTGGGGTACGCGGCCTTCACCGAGACCCCGCTCGTCATCGCCGACGTCCAGCGGGCCGGCCCCTCCACCGGCCAGGCCACCCGCCCGGGCGCCGGCGACGTGCAGCAGGCCCGGTGGGGCTCCCACGGCGACTCCCCGGTCATCGCGCTCGCCCCCTGGTCGGTCCAGGAGATGTTCGACCTCACGGTGCGGGCCTTCGAGTTGGCCGAGCGGTTCCGGGTGCCGGTGGTGCTCCTGGCCGACGAGGCCGTGGGCCACCTGAGGGAGCGGGCCGACCTGCCGGCCGAGGTCCGGGTGGCCCTGCGGGACCGGGACCCCACCCGGCCGCCCTTCGGGGCCGACGAGCCCGACGGGGTGGGGCCCATGCCCTGCTTCGGCGACGGGGCCCGGCTCCTCGTGACCGGGTCCACCCACGACCCCTGGGGCTGGCGCCGCACCGAGGACCCCGAGGTCCACGAGCGGCTCGTGACCCGGCTCCACCGCAAGGTCTGGAACCGCCGGGCCGAGATCTGCCGGACCGAGGGGCACCACCTCGACGACGCCGAGATCGCGCTCGTGGCCTACGGGTTCACGGCCCGGTCGGCCCTGGCCGCCGTCGGCCGGCTCCGGGCCGAGGGGGTGCCGGTGGGGCTCTTGCGGCTCCAGACCCTGTGGCCCTTCCCCGAGGAGGCGGTGGCGGAGCTCGCCGGCCGGGTGGGGTGGATCGGGGTGCCCGAGATGAACCTGGGCCAGGTGGAGGGGGAGGTGAGAAAGGTCGCCCGGTGCCCGGTGGCCGGGCTCCACCAGGTGAACGGCGAGGTGATCGATCCGCGCCGCCTGGCGGCCTGGGTGCGGGAGGCGGCACCGTGAGCCGGGACCTCGGCCACCGGCTGCGGGACGGGCTCGGCGCCACCCCGTTTTGCCCGGGGTGCGGCCACGGCATCCTCCTGGGGGCCGTGGCCCGGGCCCTCGATCTCGCCGGGGTGCCCGAAGACCGGCTCCTCGTGGTCTCGGGCATCGGCTGCGCGGCCTGGATCCCCTCGCCCCACCTCCGGGCCGACACCCTCCACACCCTCCACGGCCGGGCGCTCGCCTTCGCCACGGGCGCCAAGATGTACAACCCGGAACTCGTGACCCTGGTGGTGAGCGGCGACGGCGACCTCGCCTCCATCGGCGGGAACCATCTGATCCACGCGGCCCGCCGGGACCTCGACGTGACCGTGGTGTGCGCCAACAACGCGATCTACGGCATGACCGGGGGCCAGGTGGCCGCCACCACCCCCGCCGGCGCCCGCACGGCCACGACCCCGGCCGGCAACCCCCACCGGCCCTTCGACCTCTGCCGGCTCGTGGCCGCGGCCGGGGCCTCCTACGTGGCCCGGTACGCCGTGGTCCAGCCCGACCGCCTGGCCCGGGCCATCGCCCGGGGCATCGGGACGCCGGGGTTCGCCTTCGTGGAGGCCGTGAGCCCCTGCCCCACCCAGTACGGCCGGCGAAACGACGAGGCCGACCCGGCCGAGGCCCTCCGGCGGCTGCGGGACCGGATCGTGCCGCGGGAGGAGGCCGAGGCCCTGGGGCCCGAGGCGCTGGCCGACCGGATCGTGGTCGGGGAGTTCGTGCCGTGACCGGCCGGGTGGAGGTGCTCTTTTGCGGGTTCGGCGGCCAGGGGGTGCTCCTCATGGGCCACCTGCTGGGGCTTGCGGCCGTGGCCGAGGGGCTGTGGGCCGCCGGGGCCGGCTCCTACGGGGCCCAGGCCCGGGGCTCGGCCTGCCGGGCCGGGGTGGTGCTGGCCCCGGAACCTGCCGACTTCCCCCACGTGACCGAGCCCGATCTCCTGGTGGCCCTGGCCCCGGAGGCCTACGGCCGGTACCGGCCGTGGCTCCGGCCCGACGGCGCGGTCGTGGCCGACCGGGCCGTGGCGCCCGCGGCCGGCGACGGCCGGCCCCACCTCGGGGTCCCGGCGGTCGAGACGGCCCGGGACCGGCTGGGAAGCCCCCAGGTGGCCAACGTGGTGCTCCTGGGCGCGGTGGTGGGGGCCACGGCCCTCGTGACCGCCGACGCGGTGGCCCGTGCGGTGGCCGAGAGCGTGCCGGCGCGGCTGCGGGACCTCAACCGAAGGGCCCTGGAGGAGGGCCTGCGCCTGGGCCGGGGCCTGGCGGACCGGCTCGCCGGCTGGCGCCGGGCCCGGGGCCTGGGGGGCGGGCCGTGACCCGGGCGTTTCGGCCCGAGATCGACCCGGCCCGGTGCGCGGTCTGCGGGGTGTGCCGGGGGGCGTGCCCGGCCTCGGTGCTGGAGACCCTGGGCGAGGACCGGGACTGGGCCTGCGCCTCCCGGTGGGCCCGGGCCGGCACGGCCGAGGCCCCGCCCTGCCGGGCCGCCTGCCCCCTCGGGCAGGACCCGGGCGCCTACGCCGAGGCCCTGGCCCGGGGCGATCTGGCCGCGGCCGCGGCTCTGGTGTTCGGCCCGAACCCCTTGCCGGCCGTGAGCGGGGTGTTGTGCCACCGGCCCTGCGAGGCGGCCTGCGCGGCCGCCCCCGCCGTGGAGGCCCGGAGGCTTAAGGCCGAGGTGGCGGCCCTGGCCGGGGGCACGGCACCCTGGGGGGCCTCGGGCCCGCCGGCCGGCGGGCCCCGGGTGGCCGTGGTGGGGGCGGGGCCGGCCGGGCTCGCGGCGGCCCGGGACCTGGCCCTGGCCGGGTGCCGGGTGACCCTGGTCGACGCCGCGGCCGAGCCCGGGGGCATGCTCGTCCAGGCGATCCCGCCGTTTCGGCTGCCCCGGGAGGCGGTGGCCGCGGACCTGGCGCCGATCCTGGCCCTCTGCGCCGAGGTGCGGCTCGGGACC
>CAZUYO010000359.1:0-3101 GCA_964624725.1 uncultured Thermodesulfobacteriota bacterium | reverse complement strand
CCGTCCTCTGGCCCCTGGCTCCCCTAGACCCGGTGCATGTAGCGGAAGACCTCGGCGTCCTGCACCATGACCTTGAGGCCCATGCCCTCGAGGGCCTTTTCGAGGGCCGCCGTGAGTTCCGGCAGCTTCAGGGGGCTTCGCTCCATGTCGGCGAGCATCGTCATGGCGAAGATGTCGCCGCCCAGGATCTTCTGGTTGATGTCCTCGATGTTCACCACGGCATCGGCCAGGGCGGTGGCCACCTTGGCCACGATGCCGACCTGGTCCCTGCCGATCACGGTCACCACGATCTTTCGGGCCATCGGGGGTTCTCCTGACAGAGGCTGGGACGCTGGGAAGCCAAGAGGCTGGGCCGCTTGTGTTCCCGGCGTCATGTCACGTGAGATCTTCCGGGGGGGACCCTCCCGGGGGCGGTCAGGTCTCCTATTCGAG
Organism: uncultured Thermodesulfobacteriota bacterium; assembly: GCA_964624725.1. Taxonomy (GTDB): domain Bacteria; phylum Desulfobacterota; class Deferrisomatia; order Deferrisomatales; family Deferrisomataceae; genus Deferrisoma. The sequence continues at coordinate 2,669 of CAZUYO010000359.1, read as the reverse complement.
TTCGTACCCCCGGGGGGTGATGAGCCAGTCGCGCCAGCGGCGGGTCGCGCGGTTCCCCACGATCACCACGCTCATCATGTCCACCTCGCACCGGGGCACCTCGGCCAGGGTGGTGAGGGTCACCTCCTGGCCCGGCCGCAGGGCGTGGCGCACGATGCCGGCCGGGGTGTCGGCCGGCCGGTGGGCGGCGAGGATCTCGCAGGCCCGGTCCAGGTGGCGCACCCGCTTCCGGCTCCGGGGGTTGTAGAGCGCCACCACGAAGTCGGCCGCCGCGGCCGCCTCGAGGCGCCGCTCGATCGCCTCCCAGGGGGTCAGGAGGTCCGACAGGCTCACCACGGCGAAGTCGGTCATGAGGGGGGCGCCGAGAAGGCTCGCCGCGGCGCTCACCGCCGTGACCCCGGGCACGATCTCCAGCGGCACGGTCCCCTCCGGGTCGAGCCGCTCCAGGAGTTCGAGCACGAGCCCGGCCATGGCGTACACGCCGGGATCGCCCGTGCAGACCACGGCCACCCGCCGGCCCGCCAGGGCCCGGTCCACCGCGGCCCGGCACCGCTCGGTCTCCCGGGTCATGCCGGTGGCCACCACCTCCTTGCCGGCCGCGAGATCGCCCAGGAGGTCCACGTATTTCGTGTACCCCACGATCACCTCGGCCGACCCGATCGCCTCGAGCGACCGCAGGGTCATGTGGTCCCGCCCCCCGGGGCCGATGCCGACGACGAACAACATATCAGGGCTCCTGCGATGCGGTGGGGGGCGCGGCGGGGCACAGGGCCACGGCCAGCGTCCAGTTCGATCCCTTGCCCTTGGGCATGACGAGCCGGCCCCCCGGGGCGGCCACCAGGGCCGCGGCCTCGGCCACGCTGGGGGTGCCCACGGCCTCCCGGACCCGCTCCGACGGGGTGGGCACCGCCACGGCCGCCAGGGCGTCGGCCGGAAAGATCCGGAGGTCGGCGCCGAGGGCCCCGGCGAGCCGGTGGAGGGCCGGCTCGTCGGCCTTGGCGTCCACCGTGGCCACCGCGGCCACGCTCCCCTCGCTCCACCCCGCCTCGGCAAGGGCCCGGCGCACCCCTTCGGTGACGGCCCCGGGGTCCGCGGCGCGGCGGCACCCGACACCAAGGACGAGGCACCGGGGCCGAAGCCACAACGCGGCCGGGACATCCGGCCGGAGCCGGGGCGTCACGGCCAGGAGGCACCCCTCGAACCGGCGGGCCTCGGCCTCGTCCTCGGTGGCGAGATCCAGGTGCTCGGTGAGCCCTTCGAGAAGGCCCAGCCCCCCGGCCTCCGGGTCGGCCCAGGCCCCGATGGGCTCATGGTTGGCCAGCGCCGCGTTCGCGGCCACCAGGCCCTCCCGGGGCTCCCAGGCGTACCCCCGGTCCCGGGCCCACACCTCCACCGCGGGCCTTCCCAGGGCGTCGGTGGCCGTGGTGACGACCGGGGTGCCCCCGAGCGCCTCGGCCGCCCGGCGGGCCAGATCGTTCCCGCCGCCCAGGTGGCCCGAGAGGATCGGCACCGCGAACCGCCCCTTCGGGTCGAACACCACCACGGCCGGATCCCGGGCCTTGTCCCGCAGGAGCGGGGCGACGGCCCGCACGGCGATCCCGGCCGCCATGACGAGGAAAAACCCCTGTGCCCCGCCCCACAACCGGGCCAGGAGGTCGGCCACGGGCTCCCGGAGGGGTTCGTCGCCCGGTTGGGCGAACCGCTCGGGCACCCAGGCCCGGCACCCGGGGAAGGCCGCCGCGAGCCTCCGGGCCGTCCGCGCCCCGGCCCGGGTGAGGGCCACGGCGTGGAGGGAGTCCGCGTGAACCGGTGTGGGCATTCCGGGTCCTTTGCTCGGAGGATGATGCCCGGTCAGGGGTCCTCTCCTCCTGTCTTCTGTCCTCTGTCCTCTGACCCCCGACACCGGTAGCCGTGCCGAAACCCCGGATCGTAGAGCTTCGACCGGGGGAACCCGTCCCAGCCCTGGAGCCGGGGCCGCAGGGCCTCACCCACCAGGATCATGGCCTGGCGCCGGAACCCGGCCTCCCGCACCTTCTCCGCGATGTCCGAGAGCGTGCCGGTGACCCAGGCCTCGTCGGGCCAGGAGGCCCGGTGGACCACGGCGGCCGGGGTGTCGGGGGGCCGGCCGCCCCGGAGGCAGGCGGCCACCACCTCCTCGATCCGGTCGACCGACAGGAACACGCACAGGGTGGCGCCGGTGGCCGCGAGGCGGTCGAGGGATTCGGCCTCGGGCACCGGGGTGCGGCCGCCGAGCCGGGTGAACACCACGGTCTGGCTCACCCCGGGCAGGGTGAGCTGGGTGGCGAGCGCCGCGGCCGAGGCGAAGGCCGAACTCACCCCGGGGATCACCCGGCACGGGACCCCGGCGGCCTCGAGGGGCGCCATCTGCTCCTGGATGGCCCCGTAGAGGGAGGGATCCCCCGTGTGGAGCCGCACCACCCGCCGGCCGGCCCGGGCCGCCCCGAGGCAGACACGGGTCGTCTCCTCGAGGTTCATGCCGGCCGTGTCGTGGATCTCGGCCTCCGGCCGGGCCCACGAGAGGATCTCGGGGTTCACGAGGCTTCCGGCGTAGAGGATCACGTCGGCCGCCTCCACCGCCTCCCGGCCCGCCACGGTGAGGAGCTTGGGGTCCCCGGGCCCGGCCCCCACGAACACCACCTCCCCCGGCC
>CAZUYO010000358.1:0-3118 GCA_964624725.1 uncultured Thermodesulfobacteriota bacterium | reverse complement strand
GTCACCGATCACGCGTAACGCGTCACGGCAGTTGAGCCACTGATCCACACGGATTCACACAGATCGAAAAAATCCCTATCTGTGTCCATCTGTGCAAATCTGTGGCCAAAAAGTTCACGACCCCAGACACGGAGACCAACGCATGAACGAGATCGGTGTCGGACTCATCGGAATGGGCACCGTGGGCGCCGGCGTGGTGCAGGTGCTCCTGGAAAACGCGGACGAGATCGCCCGGCGGCTCGGGTTCGGGCTGCGGCTCGTCAAGGTGGCCGACAAGGACATCACCACCGACCGGGGCGTCACGGTGGACCCGGGCGTGCTCACCACCGACGCCCGCGAGGTGATCGGCAACCCCGAGATCCAGATCGTGATCGAGCTCATCGGCGGGTACGAGCCGGCCAAAACGTTCCTTCTGGAGGCCATCGCCGCCGGCCAGTCGGTGGTCACCGCGAACAAGGCCCTTCTGGCCGTGCACGGCGACGAGATCTTCGCCGCGGCCCGGGCCAACGGCGTGGACGTGGGGTTCGAGGCCAGCGTGGGCGGCGGGATCCCGATCCTCCGGGCCGTGCGGGAGGGGCTCGCCTCGGACCGCATCGACCGGGTCTACGGCATCCTGAACGGCACCACCAACTACATCCTCACCGAGATGAAGGAGAAGGGGGAGTCCTTCGACCGGGTGCTCCGGGAGGCCCAGCGGCTGGGCTACGCCGAGGCCGACCCCACCTTCGACGTGGAGGGGGTGGACGCGGCCCACAAGATCACGATCCTCGCCTCCATGGCCTTCGGGTGCCGGGTCCCCTTCGACCGGGTGTTCACCGAGGGCATCCGGGACCTGACGCCCCAGGACATCCAGTACGCCCGCGATTTCGGCTACGACATCAAGCTCCTCGGGATCGCCAAGCGCGACGGCGGCCGGGTGGAGGTGCGGGTCCACCCCACCATGATCCCCTCGGATCACCTGCTGGCCGACGTGCGGGGCGTGTACAACGCCGTGTTCGTGGAGGCCGAGTTCCTGGGGCCCACGCTGTACTACGGCCAGGGGGCCGGCCGGCGGGCCACGGCGAGCGCGGTGGCGGCCGACGTGGTGGACATCGCCCGGAACCTGGCCCGGGGTGCGGCGGGCCGGGTGCCGGCCCGGGCGTTCCCCGAGGACGCCCTCGGGCCCGCCGAACTCAAACCCATCGAGGACGTGGTCTGCCAGTACTACCTGCGGTTCACGGCGCTCGACCGGCCCGGGGTGCTCTCGAAGATCTCGGGCGTTCTGGGGTCCTACAACATCTCCATCGAGAGCGTGGTTCAGAAGGGCCGCGACGCGGGCCAGGCCGTGCCGCTCGTCATCATGACCCACGAGGCCCGGGAGGCCGACGTGCGCCAGGCCCTGGGCGAGATCGACTCCCTGGGCATCACCCTGGGCCGGCCCTCCCTCATCCGGATCGAGAGCACCCTGTGAAGATCGTGATCCTCCTGGGGGACGGCATGGCCGACCTCCCCCACCCGGACTACGGAGACCGCACGGCGCTGGAGGCCGCCCGCACCCCCGAGATGGACGCCCTGGCCCGGGCCGGGGCCCTGGGCCTCGCGCGCACCGTGCCCGAGGGCTTCCCCCCGGGCTCCGATGTGGCGAACCTCTCGGTGCTCGGGTACGACCCCGCCCGGTGCTACACGGGCCGGGCGCCGCTGGAGGCCGCGGCCATGGGCGTGGAGCTCGGGCCGGCCGACGTGGCCTTCCGCATGAACCTGGTCACCCTGCTCCCGGGGGTGGACCGGGTGTTCCTCGACGACTTCTCGGCGGGCCACATCACCACCGACGAGGCCCGGGCCCTGGTGGAGACCCTGGCCCGGGAGCTTTCGGACGACGGGTTCGAGTTCTACCCGGGGGTGGGGTACCGCCACCTCTTCGTGTGGCGAAACGGGCTCGCCGGGGCCGAGACCACCCCGCCCCACGACATCCAGGGCCAGGCGATCCACGAGCACCTGCCCCGGGGCGAGGGGGCCGAGACGCTCCTGCACCTCATCACCGGAAGCCAGATCCTCCTGAAGGACCACCCCGTGAACCGGGCCCGCCGGGAGCGGGGCCTCAAGGAGGCCAACTCCATCTGGCTCTGGGGCCAGGGCCGGCGGCCCGCCCTCGAGACCTACCGCGACCGGTTCGGGCTGGGGGGCGCCGTGGTCTCGGCCGTGGACCTCTTGAAGGGCATCGCCCGGCTGGCGGGGCTCGACGCCCCCCGGGTGGAGGGCGCCACGGGGTACATCGACACGGACTACGAGGGGAAGGTGGGGGCCCTCCTCGGGGCCCTGGAGGCCGGGGACTTCGGGTTCGTGCACGTGGAGGCCCCCGACGAGGCCGCCCACGCCGGAAACGCCGAGCACAAGGTCCGGGCCGTCGAGGACTTCGACGCCCGGGTGGTGGGGCCGGTGCGCCGGGCCCTGGAGGCCCGGGGCGAGCCGTTCCGGCTCCTCGTGATGCCCGACCACCCCACCCCCCTTGCGATCCGCACCCACACGGCCGACCCCGTGCCGTTCGTGCTCTACGATTCCGAGGGCCCGGCCGGCCCGGCCGGCGCCGGGTTCAGCGAGGCCGAGGCCGCGGCCACGGGGCTTCGGGTGGACGCCGCCCACCGGCTGCTCGACCACCTCACCGGGAGGGACCGGCTGTGGTGATCGAGACCCCCTACCGGGTGATCTACGGCGACACCGACACCATGGGGGTGGTGTACTACGGCACGTACCTGCGGCTGTTCGAGATCGGCCGAAACGAGTACATGCGGGCCCGGGGCCTCACGTACCGCGAGGTGGAGGAGCGGGGCATCCAGCTCCCGGTCACCGAGGCCCGGTGCCGGTACCTCCGGCCCGCCCGGTACGACGACCTCCTCACCATCGCCACCCGGGTCACCCAGGCCCGGGGGGCCCGGGTGCGGTTCGACTACGAGATCCGCAGCGAGGACGGAACCCTCCTGGCCCAGGGCCACACGGAGCACGGCGCCGTGGGCCCCCGGGGCCGGCCCGTGCGGCTTCCGCCCGACGTCCTCGAGGCCCTGGCCGCGGAGGAGGGGCAAAGAGCGTAGGTCGGGGGTCGGGGGTCGTTCGTCGCGGGTCGCAGGTCGTTTGTCGCGGGTCG
>CAZUYO010000357.1:0-3126 GCA_964624725.1 uncultured Thermodesulfobacteriota bacterium | reverse complement strand
AGCCTTGGAAGCGCGGGGCGCGAGTTGGTAGGCTTCGGGGAACTCCGGTGTCGGGTCGACGGTGTTTGGTCATCGGACCGCGGACCGACGACCGGAGACCGCTGACCGCTTTCCCGAGGAGCCAACCCATGTCCAAGCCCGCCACGTTTACCTGCAGCCGGTGTTCCGCCGTGTGGACCAAGCAGGGGTCCACCCACTGCTGGAGCGGCGATCCGGAACAGGGCCCGCCCCGGCCCGGAAACTGCCCCTCGGCCGTGGCGCCCGAGGTCATCGACGAGGCGTTCGACCTCTACCGGGGCGACGGGGAGGACGCCCGCATGGCCCGGGTGGCCGCGGTGGTGGAGGGGCTCTGCTACCAGCCCGAGCCCGGGAGCGAGGCCGTGAACGCCCGGTGGACCCGGGTGGAGGACACGATCGCGTTCGCGAAGCTCATGGGCTACACGAAGCTCGGCATCGCGACCTGCATCGGGCTCCTGGACGAGACGAACCGGCTCGCCAAGATCCTGGAGGCCCAAGGGTTCGAGGTGGCCAGCGTGTGCTGCAAATCCGGGAGCATCGACAAGCTGGAGCTCGGGCTCTCCGAGGAGAACAAGGTCCGGCCCGGCACCTTCGAGCCGGCCTGCAACCCCGTGGCCCAGGCCCGGCTCCTGAACCGGGTGGGCACCCACCTCAACCTCATCGTGGGCCTGTGCGTGGGCCACGACATCCTGTTCACGAAGTACTCCGAGGCCCCGGTCACCACCCTGGTGGTCAAGGACCGGGTCACGGGCCACAACCCGGTGGCGGTGCTCTACGGCCAGAACTTCTACTACAAGCGGCTCCAGGCCCGGCCCCTCGAGGTGCCGGCGGACGGCGAGGCCTCCGGTGGCTGAGATCCCCCGCCGGCTCGAGGCCCTCCGCCGGCTCCTGGCCGAGCGGGGCCTGACCCACTACCTGGTGCCGACGTCCGACGAACACCTCTCCGAGATCCCGGCCCCGTGGCGCCGGCGGCGGGAGTGGGCGAGCGGGTTCACCGGTTCGGCCGGGGACCTCTTGGTGGGGGTGGAGGAGGGGGAGACCCGGCTCTTCACCGACAGCCGGTACCACCTTCAGGCCGAACGGGAACTGGAGGGCACGGGCATCGGCCTGGAGCGGGTGGGCGCGCCGGGGAGCCGTACCCTCACCCAGGCGATCCGGGACCTCGCCGCGGCCCGGGGCGAGGGGTTCCGGCTCGGCTTCGACCCCTGGTGCGTGGCGGACGACACGGCGCGGGGCTGGGAGCGGATCGCGGAGGAGACCGGGGCCGAACTGGTGCCCGTGGAGCCGAACCTGGTGGACCTCCTGTGGACCGATCGGCCCGCCCCCCCCGAAACGCCCCTTTTTCCCTGCCCGCGCGAGTGGTCGGGCGAGTCGCTCCCCGAGCGCTGGGCCCGGGTGCGGGAACTTCTCGGGAAGACCGGGGCCGGGACCCTGGTCACGGTGTGCCGGGAGGAGGTGGCCTGGGTCACGGGGCTTCGGAGCTTCGACGAGGTGCCCCACACCCCGGTGTTCGAGGGGTTCCTGATCGCCGGGGCCGGCGGGATGGAGCTCTTCGTCCGAAACCCGCGGGCGCGCCTTCCCGAGGGCTTCGGCGCGGACCTCCCCGGGTTCCGGCCGCGGCCCTACGAGGCGTTTCGCAAAGCGCTCTCCGCGCTGGAGGGGCGGGTGGCGGTGGACCCGGCCGCGGTGCCCCGGGGCGTCACCCGGGCCCTCGAGGCCGCCGGGTGTCGGGTGGTGCGGGCCCCCTCGCCCCTGGCCGAGGCCAAGGCCGTGAAGACCCCGGACGAGCTCCGGGCCATGGAGCGGGCCGGCCGGCTCGCGAGCCGGGCCAAGGCCGCGGCCCTCGCGTGGCTCCGGGCCGAGACGGACGCCGGCCGGGCCGTGACCGAGGCCGGGTTCCGGGACCGCCTCGAGGCCCTCTACCGGAGCCTCCCCGGGTTCCGGGACCTCTCGTTTCCCACCATCGCGGCGGCCGGGGAGCACGCCGCCGTGGTCCACTACGCCGGCGCCGACGAAACCCCCCTCCGGCCCGGCGAGCTCTTCCTCGTGGACTCGGGCGTGCAGCTCGACGGCGGCACCACCGACGCCACCCGCACCGTAGCCGTGGGCGCGCCCACGCCCGAGCAGCGCCGGATCTACACCCTGGTGCTCCGGGCCCACATCGCGGCCGCCCGCATGGTGTTCCCCGAGGAGGCGCCCGGGGCCGCGGTGGACGCCGTGTGCCGGGCCGTGCTCTGGGAGGCCGGGCTCGACTACGGCCACGGCACGGGCCACGGGGTGGGCGCGTTCCTCTCGGTGCACGAGGGGCCCTTTGCCCTGGCGCCGGCGAGCCGCCGGCCCGCCTCGTCGGCTCCCCTCAAGCCCGGCATGGTGACCTCGATCGAGCCCGGATCCTACCGGCCGGGGTTCGGGGGGGTGCGCCTCGAGAACCTCTACGCCGTCGTCGAAACCGGGGGCACGATCGAGGGCCGGAAGGCCCTGGGCTTCCGGCCGCTCACCTGGATCCCCTTCGACGACCGGCTGATCGCGCCCGAACTCCTCACCCCGGCCGAGCGGGACTGGCTGGAGCGCTACCACGAGGAGTGCGATCGGGTGCTGCGCGGCTAGGCGGCAGGGCGGCTCGGCTGCCGTGAGCCGTGAACCGCTTGGCCGTTCGGGATCCTTCGCACCCCTTCGCCGCTTCCGCCCCTTCCGATCTCTGCCCCCCGAGGTTCCGCGTTCGCTACGCGGGTCTCGCCTGGGCCGCGGCGGCGGACCTCCCGCCCCCTTGCCGGGTGCGGCGGTTCCACCCCTTCCGCAAGCCCTCGTCCCTCCCGGCACGGCTCCTCGTCTTCCGCCCGGCGGTACGCCACAAGAGATCGAACACCGTATGACCTACGCAACACTCGGAACATCCGCGCCCAAAAAACAGGGTTTATCCCGCCGCTTCCCCCTTCCGCAGGCACATACAGAAAGCCAGGGGGACAAAAAAATTTTGCCCTCCACCTCAAAAAACGTCGTTTTGGGGTTGCGCCCGGCCGCGGGACCTGCTAAAAGGAAAACACCAGTTGAAAACAAAGCGCGGATGGCAACTCCTCCCTCGGGGGCCCTCGGGCCCCTCCTTTTTTT
>CAZUYO010000356.1:0-3133 GCA_964624725.1 uncultured Thermodesulfobacteriota bacterium | reverse complement strand
AGGCCGGGAGGCCGAAAACCGGCTTTCCCGCGCCTTGTGCATCTTAGAACAGAGAGGCCGCCGGCGCAACGCCGGGGCGCCCCATCCGCCTAGAACTCCCGAAGAATCTCGTAGGTGGTGGTGCGCTGGGCCGGCACGAACCCGGCGTCGCGGATGAGCTCCACCAGGCGGTCCCGGTCGAGCCGGAACCGCACCCCGGTGGCCGCCACCACGTTCTCCTCCAACATGGTGCCCCCCATGTCGTTGGCCCCGAACCTCAGGGCCACCTGGGCGATCTTGTCGCCCTGGGTCACCCAGGAGGCCTGGAGGTTGGGCACGTTGTCGAGGACGATCCGCGAGAGGGCGAGCATCCGGAGGTACCGCACGGCCCCGGTCTTGCGGATGCCCTCGGCCCGGCCGAGCTCGGTGCGGTCGGGCTGGAAGGTCCAGGGGATGAAGGCCGTGAACCCGCCGGTGCGGTCCTGGAGGTCCCGGATCCGCAACAGGTGGTCCACCAGGTCCTCGTCGGTCTCGGTGGCCCCGAACATCAGGGTGGCCGTGGTGGGCATGCCCTGGCGGTGGGCCTCCTCCATCACGGCCATCCACTGGCGCCACCCGATCTTGTTGGGGCTGATCTCCCGCCGCACCCGGTCCACCAGCACCTCGGCCCCGCCGCCGGGCACCGAGTCGAGCCCCGCCTCCCGCAGCCGCCGGAGGGTCTCGGCGAGGTCGAGCCCCGCGATCCGGGCCAGGTGGGTGATCTCGGCCGGGGAGAGGCTGTGGTTCTGGACCCGGGGAAACCGCTTCTTGATCTTCCGGAAGAGGTCCTCGAACCACTCCAGGGGGAGGTCGGGGTGGAGCCCCCCCTGCATGAGCACCTGGGTTCCCCCGTGGTCCACGAGTTCCTCGATCTTGGCCAGGACCTCGTCGTGGGTGAGCACGTACCCCTCGGGGTCCCCGGGCTTCCGGTAGAAGGCGCAGAACCGGCACTGGCAGGTGCACACGTTGGTGAAGTTGATGTTGCGGTCCACCACGAAGGTGACCCGGCCCTCGGGGTGGAGCCTCCGGCGCACCTCGTCGGCCCGGCGGCCGAGTTCCAGGAGCGGCGCCTCCCGGAAGAGCTCCAGGGCCTCGGCCCGTCCCACCCGGCTCATGCCGCCGCCTCCGCGGCCACGCGCCAGGCGGCGCCTTCCCGCACCACCGGCCGGTACAGGGTGTCGCGCTCCACCGGCACCCGGCCCGCCTCCTCGATCAGGGCCACGAGCTCGTCCCGGGTGAGCGCGCCCCGGCTCGTGGCCCCGGCCTCGTGGGCGATCTTCTCCTCCACCACGGTGCCGTCGAGGTCGTTCACCCCGAAGTGGAGCGAAAGCTGGGCCACCTTCTCCCCCAGCATGACCCAGTACGCCTTGATGTGCCGGAAGTTGTCGAGGTAGAGCCGGGCCGCGGCCAGGGTTCGGAGATCGTCGAACCCGGTGGTGCCCCGGCCCTTCGCGAGGTCGGAGTGGAGCGGCTGGAACGCGAGCGGGATGAACGCCTGGAACCCGCCGGTGCGGTCCTGGAGGTCCCGCAGGAGCCGCAGGTGCTCCACCCGGTCCTCGGGGCGCTCCACGTGGCCGTAGAGCATGGTGGCGTTGGAGCGAAGGCCCAGGCCGTGGGCGATCTCCATGATCTCGAGCCACCGGGCCCCGGGGATCTTCTCGGGGCAGATCCGGCTGCGGATCGGCTCGGGCAGGAGCTCGGCGCCGCCGCCCGGAAGGCTCCCGAGGCCCGCCTCCTTGAGTTCGCGCAGCACGGTCTCGGCCGCGCCCCCGCCCATCCGGGCGAAATGGTCGATCTCCACGGCCGTGAACCCCTTGATGTGGAGCCGGGGATGGCGGCGGTGGATCTCGGCCACGAGGTCCCGGTACCAGCCGAAGGGCAACTCCGGGTGGAGCCCGCCCACGATGTGCACCTCGGTCGCCCCGGCCCGGTCGGCCTCGGCGGCCCGGGCCAGCACCTCGTCGGCCGAGAGGGTGTAGGCGCCGGGCTGCTCCGGGCTTCGGCTGAAGGCGCAGAACCGGCAGCGGTTCACGCAGACGTTCGTGGGGTTGATGTGGCGGTTCACGTTGAAGAACACCCGCAGGCCGTTTCGGGCCCGGTTGGCCCGGTCGGCCAGTTCCCCCACCGTGAGGAGATCGTCGGTGGTCAGAAGGGCCAGGGCGTCGGCCTCGTCGAGCCGCTCGCCGGCCTCGACCTTGGCCCGGACCCGCTCCAGGGCGCCCGCGCTCATCGGGCCACCACGTCGAGGAAGGTGGCCAGGAACACCACCACGCTCACCACCCCGTTCATGGTGAAAAAGGCGGTGTCGAGCCGGGAGAGGTCGTAGGGGGTCACGAGGGCGTGCTCGTAGAGGAGCAGAACGGCGGTCACGACGAGCCCCAGGAGGTACCAGCCGCCGAGGCCGAAGAGCGGCACCTGGAGCGCGAGGAGCGCGAACATGGCCAGGTGGAGCCGGGCCGCGAGCCGGAGGGCCCGGCCCTTGCCCCACCGCTGGGGCACGCTGTGGAGCCCCTCGGCCCGGTCGAACTCCAGGTCCTGCAGGGCGTAGAGCACGTCGAACCCGGCGGTCCACAGGAGCACGGCGAGCCCCAGGGGCACGATCCGCCAGCTCCACCGGCCGGTCACGGCGATCCACGCCCCGAGCGGCGCCGCCGCCAGCGCAAGCCCCAGGAGGTAGTGGCACAGCCAGGTGAACCGCTTGGTGTAGGGGTAGAGGAAGATCACCGCGAGCGCCAGGGGCGAGAGCCGAAGGCACAGGGGGTTCAGGAACCAGGCCGCAGCCTCCAGGAGCACCACGCCCCCCACCACCAGGGCCCAGGCCTCGCCCCGCCCCACGACCCCGGCCGGGATGTGGCGGCCGGCGGTGCGGGGGTTTTTGGCGTCGATGTCGGCGTCGGCCAGCCGGTTCCAGGCCATGGCCGCCGTGCGGGCGCCCACCATGGCGGCCACGATCCCCAGCACGGTGCCGGCCGAGGGCACGCCGCCCGCCGCCAGCACCATGCCGGTGAGCGCGAACGGCAGGGCGAAGATCGTGTGGCTGAACTTGATCATCTCGAGCAGGTCCGAGACCCGCCGTAGTGCGTGGGTGGTCATGGCTCGCTTCACTCGCGCGGCT
>CAZUYO010000355.1:0-3142 GCA_964624725.1 uncultured Thermodesulfobacteriota bacterium | reverse complement strand
TGAGCGGCCGGCCCCCCATGGCGTACACGTCCGAAAGGGAGTTGGCCGCCGCGATCCGGCCGAAGGCCCGGGGGTCGTCCACCACCGGGGTGATGAAGTCCACGGTCTGAACGAGGGCCGGTCCGTCGGCCACCCGCACGACCCCGGCGTCGTCGCCGGTGTGGAGGCCCACGAGCACCCCGGGCGCCACGGGTACGTCCACCCCCTGGAGGAGCGCGGCCAGGTCCCCTGGCCCGATTTTCGCCCCTCAGCCCGCGGCCCGGGCGTACTGGGTGAGGCGCTTCGGCTCGCTCATGTGATCGTGGTGACCCGGTACGGGCCCGTGAGGGTTTCCACCGTGTCGTACATGCTCGCCACCCGGCCCACCCGGAGCGCCTCGCGCTTTCCGAAGAACTCGAGGCAGGTGCCGCAGGAGAACACCTCCACCCCGGCCGCCTCGATCTCCCGGATCACGTCGAGCACCGGCGAGCCCTCGGTCGTGAGATGAACGCCCCGGTTCAGAAAGAGCATGCGGGCGGGTTTCGGGTCCGCCTGGGCCACGGTGCCCAGGAACGACTTCATGAGGATCTTCCCGAGCTCGGGCTCCGGGCCGATCGCGTCGGAGAGCACCAGGAACGCCGCGGCCGCCGGCTGGGTCGTGCGAGCCTCCTGGGCCCCGACGGAGCACTGGTAGCCCTTGACGATCTCCACGTCCCAGGTGCCGGGTCCCGCCTCGATCGCGCGGGCGGTGCACCCCTGGGAGCGGGCGAACCGCTCCACGTTGTCGCGGGCCGCGGGGTTGTCGACCCGGACCGTGAGCACGCCCTCGCCGAGCTTCTCGAGCGCCGCCTTCGTGCGGAGGACCGGTTCGGGGCACGCGAGCCCCGTGCAATCCAGCCGCTCTGCCATGGGATCACCTCCGTTTCCGTTGCGTGCGAGCCGTCTTGGCGATTTGGGCACGGCCCGCCGCGTCCGGTCAAATCGGAGGTGCCGATGGAAACGGGGGAATGGATCGGGAACTTCGGTCTCCGGTCGACGGTCTACGGTCCTCGGTCTCCGGTCCTTGGTGTCCGGTCCTTGGTCTCCGGTCCTCGGTCTTCGGTCGGCGGTCACGGCTTGGCCCGGCCGCGCGTCGGCGACCGAACCCGGCGTGGACCGGGCGACGGTTCCGGCGCGCGGCGCCGTTTACGGGCCCAGGATCGGCTCGGCCCCCTCGGCCACGAGCCGGGCCACCCACCGTTCGAACTCCGCCTCGTCGCCGGGCACGAACCCGATCTTCCGGTGCCGGATCCGGCCCGTGCGGTCGATGAACACGGCGTAGGGGATGGTGGTGACCCCGCCGTAGGCCTGTCGGATCTCGTCGGTCACGACGGCCACGGGAAACGGCAGGGGATGGGTCTCGAGGTACTCACACACCTCGCGGGGGTCGCGGTCGAGGGCCAGCGCGAGGACCTGGAGGCCCTTGGGGCCGTAGCGCCGCTGGAGCTCGGCCTCGTGGCGCAGGGCCTCCTTGCAAGGCGGGCAGTAGGTGGCCCAAAAGTCCAGGAGCACCGCCGCCCCCCGGTAGTCCGACAGGCGCACGGTGCGGCCGTCCACCGTCACCACCTCGAAGTCGGGCGCCTGGCCCGGCCGGGGCCTCTCCTCCCCGGCGCACCCGAGCACGACCCAAAACGCCAGGGCCGCCACAAACACCGCCCCCAGCCCCCGGCATGGCCCCTTCACAAGGTCCTCCCGCGCCAAATCCCCCGGAACCGTTCCCCGTTCGATGCGGATCGTAACGAAACGTCACAAACTCAGCCGCCTCCCCCGGCCGGCGCGCCGGCCCCGGCCCGGCGCAGGAACTCGTAGGCGAGAATCCCGGCGGCCACGGCCACGTTGAGGGACCCCACCTTCCCCCGCATGGGGAGCGCCAGCTCCCGGTCGCAGCGCCGAAGCACGTTGGGCCGGATGCCGGCGTGCTCGCCCCCCAGCACCAGCACGGCCGGAACCGCCAGGTCGGCGGCGAACACGTCGTCGCCCCCGGCCGCCGCGGCGTACACCCAGAACCCCTCGTCGCGGAACCGGTCCAGGGCCCGGGCCAGGTTCACCACCCGCGCCACCGGCACCGCGGCCAGGGCCCCGGCTGCGGCCCGGGCCGCCGCGGGCCCGAGCCCGGCCGCCCGGTCCTTGGGGATCAGGACCCCGGCCGCGCCGACGCCGTCGGCCACCCGGATCACCGCCCCCAGGTTCCGGGGATCCTGGACGCAGTCGAGGGCCAGCACCAGGGGGAACGGGGCCCGCTTCGCCCCGGCCAAGAACTCCTCGGGGTCCGCGTACACCCACCCCCCGACCTCCAGGGCCACCCCCTGGTGGCGCTCGGACCCCACCCGGGCCGAGAGCTCGTGCCGGGGCAGTTCCCGCACCGGCAACCCGAGGGCCTCGGCCGCGGCCAGGAGCTCCCGGGGCACCCGGCTGCCCCGGGCCACCCACAGGGCCCGGGCGACGTCGGGGGCGTGGGCCAGGAACTCCCTCACCGCCCGCCGGCCGAGCACCCAGTCGGTCACGACCGCTCCCCCAGGGCCCCGGCCACCTCGGCCACGATCCGCCGGGCCGCGGCCACCGGGTCGGGGGCCTGCCGGATCGGGCGGCCCACCACCAGGTGATCCGCCCCCGCCCGGACCGCCCCGGCCGGCGTGGCCACCCGGGTCTGGTCCCCCCGGTCGGCGCCGGCCGGCCGGATGCCCGGGGTCAGGATCACGGCCTCGGGCCAGGCGGCCCGCAGCACGGGCGCTTCCTCGGCGGAGGCCACCACCCCGTCGCACCCGGCCCCCCGGGCGAGCGCCGCCAGGCGCCCCACGGCCGAAGCCGGCGGACCCGCGAGCCCCAAGGCGTCGAGGTCGTCCGGCCCGTGGCTCGTGAGCACGGTGACGGCCAGCACCAGGGGCGGGGGGAAGCCCTCCTCCCGGGCCCCCTCCCGGGCGGCCTCGGCCGCCCGGGCCATGCCCTCCGGGCCGGCCAGGGCGTGGACGTTCACGATCCGGACCCCGAGCCGGCCGGCGGCCCGGGCCGCGCCGGCCATGGTGGCCGGGATGTCGTGGAACTTGAGGTCCAGGAACACCGGCCACCCGCGGCCGACGAGATCCCGTACGAGGCCCGGGCCCTCGGAGACGAAAAGCTCCAAGCC
>CAZUYO010000354.1:0-3146 GCA_964624725.1 uncultured Thermodesulfobacteriota bacterium | reverse complement strand
AGATCGTGGTGCTCCTCATGATCGCGGCGGCCACGGCCCTGGGCTCGGTGCTCGCGCTCCTCGCCGGGTACCGAAGCGCCTTCGACCGGGAGGAGAGGCTAGGAAGCTGGGAAGCTGGGAGGCTAGGAGGCGCGGAGGCGAGGGGCCGTTCCTCGTAGGTCGCGGGTCGTAGGTCGTTGAAGTTCAACGATTCACGATTTGCGACTCACGATTCACGGCCCTTCGCCGCCTACCCGCCCTTCGCCAGCCGCCGGAGCACGGCGTGGAGGATGCCGCCGTTCCGGTAGTACTCCATCTCCACCGGGGTGTCGATCCGGACCACGGCCCGGAAGGTCTTCTCCGTTCCGTCCTCGGCCCGGGCGCGCACGGTGACCTCCTGGCCCGGCGCGAGGTCCTCGCCGAGGCCCTCCACCGTGAACACCTCGCGGCCCGTGAGGCCCAGGCCCTCCACCGACTCCCCCTCCCGGAACTGGAGGGGCAGCACCCCCATGCCCACGAGGTTCGAGCGGTGGATCCGCTCGTAGCTCTCGGCGATCACGGCCCTGACCCCCAGGAGCGCCGTGCCCTTGGCGGCCCAGTCGCGGCTCGACCCCATGCCGTAGTCCTTGCCGGCCAGCACCACGAGCGGCGTGCCCTCGGCCCGGTACCGCATGGCCGCGTCGTAGATGGGGAGCACCTCGCCGGTGGGCAGGTGGGTGGTGAACCCGCCCTCGGTGCCCGGGGCCAGGCGGTTTCGGATCCGCACGTTGCCGAAGGTGCCCCGCATCATGACCTCGTGGTTCCCCCGGCGGGAGCCGAAGGAGTTGAAGTCCTCGGGCTTCACCCCCCGCTCCACCAGGTACCGGCCGGCCGGGGTGTCGGGGCCGAAGGCGCCGGCCGGGGAGATGTGATCGGTGGTCACGGAGTCGCCGAGCACGGCCAGGGCCCGGGCGTTTTCGATGGGCCGGATGCCCGGCGGGTCCAGGGTGAGGTCCTGGAAGAACGGGGGTTCCTGGATGTAGGTGGAGGCAGGGTCCCAGTCGTAGAGCTCGGCCCCCCGGGCCCCGATGGCGTTCCAGAGGTCGTTGCCCTCGAACACCCGGCCGTACTCCTCGGCGAACATCCGGTCCGACACGGCCCGGGCCACGGCTTCGCGCACCTCGGCGTCGGAGGGCCAGAGGTCCTTGAGGTACACCGGCTCGCCGTTGGGGTCGTGGGCCACGGGCTCCCGGGTGAGGTCGATGTCCACCGTGCCCGCGAGCGCGTAGGCCACCACCAGGGGCGGGCTCGCCAGGTAGTTGGCCTTCACGAGCGGGTTGATCCGGCCCTCGAAGTTCCGGTTCCCCGAGAGCACCCCGGCCACCACGAGATCGTTCTCCACCACGGCCCGGGCCACGGGTTCGGGCAGCGGTCCGCTGTTGCCGATGCAGGTGGTGCAGCCGTACCCCACCAGGTGGAACCGCAGGGCCTCCAGGTAGGGCAGGAGCCCGGCGGCCTCCAGGTACCGGGTGACCACCTTGGAGCCGGGGGCCAGGCTCGTCTTGACCCAGGGCCGCACCGTGAGCCCCTTCTCCACCGCGCGCTTGGCCACCAGCCCGGCCGCCAGCAGGAGCGACGGGCTCGAGGTGTTGGTGCAGGAGGTGATGGCCGCGATCACCACGGCCCCGTGGGTCAGCGAGGCCTCGACCCCGTCCAGGTCCACCCGGACCCGCTGGCCGTTGTAGGTGTCGTGGCGGCGCGGGGCGTGGACCACCGGCGCCTCCAGGGGCTGGCCGCCCTCCCCCACCCAGCGGCAGTTGGTTTCGTCCTCGGGCAGGTCGGCCTCCACGCCCTTGGCGTAGGTGGTGCGAAGGGCCTCGTAGAACGACCGTTTCACCCGGCCCAGGGGAATCCGGTCCTGGGGCCGCTTGGGCCCGCTGATCGCCGGCTCCACGGTGGAGAGGTCGAGCTCCACCACCTCGCTGTACCGGGGCTCGGGCCCGCCGTCGGTGCGGAAGAGCCCCTGCTCCTTGGTATACCGCTCCACCAGGTCCACCTGCTCGGGGCTCCGGCCCGTGAACCGCAGGTAGGCGAGGGTCTCCTCGTCCACCGGGAAGAACCCGGCCGTGGCCCCGTACTCGGGGGCCATGTTGGCGAGCACCGCCCGGTCGGGGAGAGCGAGCCGCCCGACCCCGTCGCCGAAGTACTCGACGAGCTTGCCCACGACCCCGTGCTGGCGCAGCAGTTCGGTGACCCGGAGCACGAGGTCCGTGGCCGTGACCCCGGGCCGCAGCTCCCCGGTGAGCCGCACCCCCACCACCCGGGGCACCAGCATGTACACGGGCTGGCCCAGCATGACGGCCTCGGCCTCGATGCCGCCCACGCCCCAGCCCAGGATCCCCAGGCCGTTGATCATGGTGGTGTGGGAGTCGGTGCCCACGAGCGTGTCGGGGAACGCCACCCCGTCGCGGGCCACCACGACCTGGCCCAGGTACTCCAGGTTCACCTGGTGGCAGATGCCCGTGGCCGGCGGCACCACCCGGAAGTTCGCGAAGGCCTTCTGGCCCCACTTCAGGAACTCGTAGCGCTCGCGGTTTCGCTCGAACTCCTTTCGGGCGTTGAAGGCGAAGGCGTCCTCGGTGCCGAACCGGTCCACCTGCACGGAGTGGTCGATGACGAGGTCCACCGGGATGAGGGGGTTGATCCGCTTGGGATCGCCGCCCAGCCGGGCCATGGCCGAGCGCAGGGCCGCCAGGTCCACCACGGCGGGCACCCCGGTGAAGTCCTGGAGGAGCACCCGGGCCGGCATGTACGCGATCTCGCGCTGCTCCCCGGCCACCGGGTCCCACCCGGCCAGGTACGCCACGTCGTCCTCGGTGACGTGGTACCCGTCGCAGTGGCGAAGCAGGTTCTCGAGGAGCACCTTGAGGGTGAACGGCAGGGTCGAGACCCGACCCAGGCCCTGGCCCTCGAGAGCCGGCAGGCTGAAGGCGTCGAGGCGGCCGGCGGCGGTTTCGAGCGAGATCCGGGACGAAAACGGATTGGCCATGGTGCGGCTCCTTTGCTGGCAGGGGGTCAAGCGAAGAGCCGCAAAGGATTCCATAGCCGCCGGGTGGGTGCAAGCGCGCGGGCCGCGCGGACGCTAGGACGTTGGGACGGTAGGACGCGGGGACGCGCGGGGGTCGGGT
>CAZUYO010000353.1:0-3158 GCA_964624725.1 uncultured Thermodesulfobacteriota bacterium | reverse complement strand
CGCCGAGGCCGAGGGCCCGGTGGCCGAGCGGGGACCGCCGGGGGACCGGGAGGGCGACCGGCCGGCCGACGGGGAGGCCCACGGCGGACGCAGCCGGGGCGCGCCCGAGGCGCCCCCGGAGCTCGAGTCGTTTCCGGTGTCGGCCGAGGTGGCCGAGCCCGTGCCGCCGGTGTTCGAGGAGAGGTCCACCTTCGACCCCTCGGCGTTCCGGGAGGCGGCCCGGGTGCTGCCCGTGCTCCCGGGGGCGGGGGGCGGGGAGGCGGACCTGGAGGTCGGCGGCCTCCAGGTGCTGGGCCTCGGCCCCGAGGACCTGCCCGCCGCCCACCGGGAGGTGGTGACCCGGTACTTCCGCCTGGTTCTCGAGGGCCGGTAGGGGCCGGGGGCGCCCGGCCGGAACGTCGTGACGGGAGCAATCGCATGGATCTCCAAGCCGAGATGGACCGGTTCCAGCAGGAACTCGCCGCCGTGGAGGAGGGGTTCGGCCGGCGCATCGTGGGCAACCGCGACGTGCTGGGGTACTTCCTCAAGGCCCTCCTGGCCGGGGGGCACGTGCTCCTCGAAGGGGCGCCGGGCCTCGGGAAGACCCTCATGGTCAAGACCCTGGCCGATCTCCTGGACCTGCGGTTCACCCGGGTCCAGTTCACCCCCGACCTCATGCCCGCCGACATCGTGGGCACCCACCTCATCGTGGAGAACGCCCACGGCCACCGGGCCTTCCACTTCGAGCGGGGGCCCGTGTTCACGAACGTGCTCCTGGCCGACGAGATCAACCGGGCGAGCCCCAAGACCCAGTCGGCGCTGCTCCAGGCCATGGAGGAGCGCGAGGTCACGGCCTTCGGCGACACCTACGGCCTCGAGGAGCCGTTCTTCGTGCTGGCCACCCAGAACCCCATCGAGATGGCCGGCACCTACCCCCTGCCCGAGGCCCAGCTCGACCGGTTCCTGTTCAAGCTGGTCCTCGGCCCCGCGGGCCCCGAGGCCCTGGCCGAGATCGCCCGCCGCAACCTGGAGGGCGACCCGGCCGGGCCCGTGCCCCGGGTGCTCCACCGGGACCGGATCGCCGAGATCCGGGCCTTCGTGAAGCAGATCCCCCTGACCGACCCCGTGTACGCGGCCGCCGTGGCCGTGGTGCGGGCCACCCACCCCGGCAACCCCGAGGCCCCGGACGCCGTGCGCACCTTCGTGCGGTTCGGGGCCTCGCCCCGGGGCGTGAACGCGCTCCTGTGGGCGGCCCGGGTGGAGGCCGTGATGGACGGCCGGTTCCACGTGGCCCTCGAAGACCTGGAGGCGAACCTGGCGCCCGCGCTCCGACACCGCATCCTGCTGAACTACCGGGCCGAAACCGAGGGGACGGGGCCCGACGAGATCGTGGCGGCCGCGTGGAAGGCGGCCCGGCGCCGGGTGGGGGCGTGAGGGCCGGAGGACCCCCGTGGCCGACCCCCTGACCTCCGCCCGGTTTCGCGACCGGCTCGAGGCCTTCCGCCGGTCGGTGGAGCCGCTGGTGCGCCGGCTTCGCACCCTGGCCCCGCGGCCCGTGGGCCGGGGCATGGTGCCCGAGGTCGAAAGCCACCGGCCCTACGCCTTCGGCGACGACCCGCGGTTCGTCGACTGGAACCTCTACGCCCGGTTCGAGCGGTTCTACGTGAAGACGGTGGTGCGCGAGGAGGACGCGGGGCTCGCCCTCCTGGTGGACGCGAGCGCGTCCATGGGGGAGCCCGACCCCGAACGGTTCCGCCGGGCCCGGGAGGTGGCCGCGGCCCTGGGGTACCTGACCCTGTACACGGGGGGCGTGGTGACCCTGTGGGGCTGGTCCCGGGGCCTCGCGGGGCGCTGGGGCCCCTTCGAGGGGCCCGGGGGTGTGGCCGCGTTCCTCCAGGCGGCCGAGGCCCTGGAGCCCCGGGGCCCCACCGACCTCGGGGCGGCCGTGGCCGGCTGGGCCGCCCGGGCCGCGCCGGGCCAGAAGGGCGCCGTGGTGGTGAGCGACCTCTACACCGCAGAGCCCGTGGGCCGGGTGCTCCGGCCGCTCGTGGCCCGGGGCGTGGGGGTGGGGGTGGTGCAGCTCGCCGACCCGGGGGACCTCGCCCCGCTGCGCCGGGCCGGCCGGTACGCCGTGCGCGACCCGGAGTCGGACGCGGTGGTGCGGCGGTTCGTGGGCTACGGCCTGCGCCGGCGGCTCGAGGCGGCCTGGCGCCGCCGCCAGGCCGAGGTGGAAGAGGGCTTGCGGGCGCTCACGCCCTGGTACGTGCGCTCCGACGCCCGCCGCCGGTTCGAGGCGGTGGCCCGGGAGTACCTGGAAGCGGGGCTCGGGCGGTGATCCGGTTCGAGAACCCCGAGGCGCTGGCGCTTCTCCTGGTGGTGCCGCTCCTGTGGCTCCTGGCGCGGGTGCGGGGCCGGGTGCGCCGGGTGGCGCTCGCGCCGTTTCCCTGGCTCGAGGGCGAGCTCCGGGCGGAACGCCGGCCGCCGCCCCGGGTGCTCCGGCTCGGGCGGCGCCAGCGGTTCCTCCTGACCGCCGCGGCGCTCTCGAGCCTCGGCCTGGCCGCGGCCGGGCCCACGTGGGTGGAGGCCGTGCCCCGGGCCGACGCCTGGTTCCTCGTGGTGGACAACACGGTCCACGCCACGGCGCTCTCCGGCGGCCGGCCCGCCTGGGACGCCCTCGTCGCGGCGGCGGAACGCTGGGCCCGGGGCCTTCCCGCCGACAGCCCCCTCGTGGTCCTGACCACCGGTCCCGAGCCCCGGGTGCACCGGATGCCGGCGGGGGAACTGCCGCGGTGGCTCGCCGGCCTCGCCCCCCGGGGCGCCCAGCCCGCCGAACCCCTGGCCGCGGGGTTCGGGGAGTTCCTGGCGGCCGAGGGGGTGCGGCCCGGGCCCGTGTTCACGGTGCGGCCGGGCGCGTGGGCGGGCCGGGTGCCGGCGGAGATGCCCGTTCCCCGGGGGAGGCCCCTCGGGCCCAACGCCGGCATCGTGGGTTTCGACCTCGGGCGCTCGCGGGCCGTGGAGGGGGCGTTCGACGTGGAGGTCCGGGTGGGCGGCTCCCCCCGGCCCCTCGTGCTCGAGGCCGGGGGCCGCACGGTCCGCCGGGGGGAGCCCGGGCCCGACGGCCGGTGGGCCGCCGAGGGCGTGGCGCTCCCGCCCGGGGAGGTGGCGGTGCGGCTCGAGGG
>CAZUYO010000352.1:0-3160 GCA_964624725.1 uncultured Thermodesulfobacteriota bacterium | reverse complement strand
ACCTCCAGCGTCCACCCCTGCTGACGCAGGGGACGACCACGCACGAAGGGCCGGCCCCCCGGGGCCGGCCCTTCGTGCGTCCGGGGACGGTTGAGGCGAGGGCGTCCGGTGTGACAGACTCCGGGCGAACCCCCGCGCCGGAGGACCCATGAAGAACCAGACGATCCTCGTCGTGCCCCGCCCCGCCCTGGATCCCCTTCTGCGCCGGCCGAGGGCCCGGGTGCCGGCCGCCTCGTGGGCCGAGGCGGCGGCCCGCCTGGGCCTGCGGGAAGCCCGGTGGATGCCCCGGCCCGCGGCCGAGACCGACCCGGACTGGAAGCAGGTCATTCCCTACGTGACGCTCTTCGACCCCCGGGGGCGGGTGCTCGTGTATCCCCGCCAGGGCACCGAGGCCCGGCTCCACGCCTTCTGGAGCCTGGGGATCGGGGGCCACATCGACCGGGAGGACGCCGACGGCGCGGAGGCCGGTCCGGCCCTCCTGGAGCGGGCCGCCCGGCGGGAGGTGGCCGAGGAGTACCCGGCCCGGTGGGTCGGGGACCTGGAGGTGGTGGGGCTCATCAACGAGGACGAGACCGAGGTGGGCCGGGTCCACGTGGGGGTGTGCTGCCGGCTCACGGTGGACCCCGCGACCGCCGAGGAGGGGGACGGCGAACTCGCCGGCCACCGGTGGGTGGATCCGGCGGATCCGGCCGCCGGGCTGCCCGAAGGGGCCGGGTTCGAACTCTGGTCCGAACTCGCCTGGGCCCTCCACCGGGAGGCCCCGTGACCGACCCGGTCCGATCGGCCCGGGCCGAACGGCTCCGGGCCGGGGTCGAGGCCGCGGCCGAGGAGGCCCGCCAGGGGCTCCGGGACCTGGCGGCCCGGCGGCCCGACCTCGGGGGCCGGGTCCGGGACTGGCTCGCCCAGGTGGACCAAGCCCTGGCCCGGGCCGGGGACGCCGAGGTCCGGGTGGCCCTGGTGGGGGCCGTGAAATCCGGGAAATCCACCCTCGCCAACGCCCTCGTGGGCCGGGACGCCCTGCCCCGGGGGGCGGGGGTGCTCACGGCCCAGGTCACCGAACTCGTTCCGGCCGACCGGCCCGGCACCACGGTCACCTGGCGGTCCCGGGCGGCCGTGAACCGGGCCTTTTCGCTCCACCTCGAGGCCCTGGGCCGCCCGGGCCGCTGGGACCTCTGGAACCCCGGCCACCGGGCGGCGGCCCGCGCCCTCCTGGACGGCCCCCCTTCCCCCCACCGCACCGCCCTGGCCGCGCTCCTCGGCGGGTTCGACGCCGTGGCCGACCGGCTCGCCGACACCCCCCGGGACGAACTCCTCCCCCCGGGCGAGGACCTCTGGGGCTGGGTCACCCGGGACGAGGTGGCCACGTTTCTCGAGGCCGTGCGGGTGGAGATCCCGGCCCCGGATCTCCCCGCGGGGGCTGTTCTCGTGGACTGCCCCGGGGTGGACGCCTGGAACGCGGCCCACGGCGCCGTGGTGGACCGGGCGCTCCTCGGGGCCCACGCCATCGTGTACGTGATCTCCGGGCGGGTGGGCCTGCGGGAGGCGGATCTCCGGTTCCTGGAGGCCCTGCGGGGGTACGGGCTCTTACCCATCACGCGGTTCGTGCTGAACGCCGACCTCTCCGAACTCCGGGGTCCGGCCGACCTGGCCCGGGTGGCCGGCGCGGTGGAGCGGGACCTCCGGGGCCTGGGGGTGGGGGAAGAACCCGCCGCGTTTTCGGCCCTCCTGGGGCTCCTGGACCGCCTGGCCCTCCTGGATCCCGAGCGGCTCGCCCCCGGCGAGGCCCGGCTTCGGGAGGCCTGGGAGGGCTCCCCCCTCGCGGCCCCCTTCCGGGACGCCTTCCGGGCGTTTCGGGACGAACTCTGGGCCCGGGTGGAGGCCGAGCGGGACCGGCTCGTCCTCGCCCGGTGCCGGGCGGACCTCCGGCGCGTGATGGTGGAGGCCCTGGCCGCGGCCGGCGGCACGTCGCCCCTGGGGCTCGGGCGGGGCCCCTGGCGGGCCGACACGGCCGACGCCCTTCTGGGCTGGCTCTCGGAGCGGATGGCCGGGGCGGCCGAGCGGGAGAAGGACCGGATCGCCGCGGAGCTGCGCCGGGGGTTCGGCCGGCGGCGAAGCCCCCACCGCCGGGCCTGGGCGGCCCGGGTGGCCGAACTCGACCCCGCGGCGCCCGACTACCGGGACCGGATCGAGGCCGTGCTCGCGGCCACCGAACCCCTGCGGGTAAACGCGGTGCGAAACCTGGCCCTGGAGGCCCGGGGCGCCCTGGCCCGGGCGGGGGAGGCCCTGGCCCGGGAGGCGGCCGAGGCGCTGGAAAAGGCCGGGCTCGCCCCGGGCGGGGCCCCCGACCGCCGGGCGCTCTCCCGCCAGATCACGGCCACCCGGCGGATTCCCCTGTTCCGGGGAACCGCCGGGACCTCGGACCGCCGGACCGGTCTTTGGGACCGGCTCCGGGCCGGGGGACGCGCGGGGGCGGCCGCCCGCCGGGCCGGCGCGGTCCTGGCCCTGGAGCGGGCCTGGTCGGCCTACCTCGAGCGGGTCGAGGCGGACTGCCTCGCCCCCCACGTGGACGAGGCCGCGGCCCAGGTTTACGATGCCCTGGCCGAATGGGTGCTCGGCACCCTCGGGGGGCCGGGGGATCCGCGGCCGAAACCCTGAAGCCTCCCCGGGGTTCGCGGGCTCGGGCCCGTCGCGGCCCGAACCCAACGACCCGGAATCGTGAGACGGGCCCCGGCCCCCCCGGTGGCCCCAGCGCGGCGAGTCCGCCGGAAGGAGACGCCATGAGGGAAGCGATCCGCACCTACGCGCTCGAGGCCGGGGTGGACGACGTGGGGTTTGCGGCGGCCCCGGGCTATCGAAGCCCGCTCTCCCCGCCGGTGGAGCGGCTCCTGCCCGGGGCCCGGTCGATCGTGGTCCTGGCCTACCGGGAACTCTCCACCTGCGAGAGCCCGAGCCCCCAGATCGCCATGAACGGCCGGCTCGACGTCATGGAGTTCTCCCGGTCGTGCAACTACAAGGTGGCCCGGTTCATCGAGCGGGAAACCGGGGCCCGGGCCGTCACCGTGCCGGCCTCGTATCCCCTGGAGATGAGCCTCGAGACCAAGGGAACCGTGGGCGAACTCTCGCTTCGCCACGCCGCCGTGGCCGCGGGTCTCGGGCGGTT
>CAZUYO010000351.1:1507-3161 GCA_964624725.1 uncultured Thermodesulfobacteriota bacterium | reverse complement strand
CCCCGGACGCAACCGAGGAGAAACCGATGGATCTGCGCGCGTTGGGAAACGGCGACCTCACCATGGGGCTCATCGAGGAGATGACCGGGCTCAAGGCCGAACAGGCCAAGGGCGAGGCCGGCATGGCGGTGATGAAGAAGATCCTGGACACCCAGGAAGCCCTCGCGGCCGAGTTGTTCCGGTCGCTCGGGGTGGGTGGGAACCTGGACGTCCGGGCGTGAGGCGCCCGGCGGAGGGAGCGGAAGACGGCGGCCGGGTGGGGCCGCCTTCTTCGTTGGTTTCCCACCGCCCGGCCGGCCGGCGAACGGAGGGGCCTTGAATCCGCGCGTCTGGAGCACCCTGTTTCGCTTCGTGCTCGCCCTGTGGGTGGGCGGGGTGGCGGCCGTGACCTTCGTGGTGACCCCGCCGATCTTCGACTCGTTTCCCCGGGACGAGGCCGGGCGGGTGGTGGGGGTCGTGTTCCCGGTGTATTTCCCCTACGTGACCGCCCTCGTCGCCGCGGCGCTCGTCCTGTACCTCCTCGCCCGGCGGGGCCCCTGGGGCACGCCCCACCGGGTGGCCGTGGGGCTTCTCGTCACGGCGCTCCTGGCGGCCGGGGCGAACCAGTTCTGGGTCCACCCCCGGGCCCGGGCCGTCAAGGCCGAGATCCACTCCTTCGAGAACCTGGCCCCCGACCACCCCCTGCGCCGCCGGTTCGGCCGGCTCCACGGGGTGAGCATGGCGCTAAACCTTCTCGTGCTGGCCGAAGGCGCGTTCCTGCTCCTGGGGGACCGACGCTGGCTCGTGGGCTGAACGCCGCCGCCGGCTACCCCTCCCGCGCGGCCGGGGGCACCCGGTGCTCGCAGGGCACCTTGGTCTGGCACAGGCCGCACCCGGCCACCTTGACCCCGAACCTCTCCCCCACCTCGTCCATCACCCGGCCGTAGGTGTAGGCCCGGCAGCGCTCCTTGTCGTGGCCGGCCTCGCTGATCGCGCCCACGGGGCAGCGGCCGATGCACACCCCGCATCCCTTGGCCGAGTAGAAGGCGCAGTTCGCCCGGTGGTGGGCCGCCGTGCGGGGGGTGGGCGCGATCTCGGCCGTGGTCACCACCGACCCGGTGCGGTGGGCGATGCCCCGCTCGGTGATGAGGGCGTCGTTCAGGCTGAAGGTGCCAAGCCCCGCGGCGTAGGCCGCGTGGCGCTCGGACCAGGTGGACGCGAGCCCCACCCGGGGGTCGTTCATCACCCTCCACCCGTCGACGAGACAGGGCGCCACCGCCCCGTGGCCGCGCTCGGCCAGGAACCCCACCACGGCCCGCCGGAGTTCCTCGTTGAACGCCTCGCCGTGCCACCGGGTGTGGGCCCACCGCCGGGAGGGGAGCCGGGTCTCGGCCCGGTTGTCCCGCCGGGTGGCCTCGGTGATGGGGAGGATCCAGGAGACCACGGTGCGGGCCTCGCCCCGGCCGCCCCCCGCCTCCAGGGCCTCCTGGGGGGACCAGTGGAACGGCCCGATGATTTCCTTGTACTTCCCCCAGATCGGGTCATCCGCCGGCGCGAACCCCACCAGGGGTTCGTCGAAGATGGGCTCGTCGGTGCCGGGGAACCGGTTGGCCGGATGCTCCCGGACGACCCGCCGGATCTCGGCCACGAGCTCGTCGCGAAGGTCGTTCACGGT
>CAZUYO010000351.1:0-1407 GCA_964624725.1 uncultured Thermodesulfobacteriota bacterium | reverse complement strand
AGAGCCGGCGGCACGAAACGGCCCGCCCCGGTCGGGCCGGGGCGGGCCGTGGCGCGGTAGCCTGCGCGTGGCGCTACTTGGCGTAGCCCACGGTCTTCAGGGCCTCCTCGATCTCGCCCAGGATCGCCGGGTCGTCGATCGTGGAGGGCACCCGGTACTTCTCGCCGTCGGCGATCTTTCGCATGGTGCCCCGGAGGATCTTGCCCGAGCGGGTCTTGGGCAGGCGCTTCACGATCATGGTCTCCTTGTAGCAGGCGATGGGCCCGATCTGCTCCCGGATCATCTTGACGAGGTCCGCCTTGAGTTGATCCGGGTCCACCTCGGCGCCGGCCTTCAAGACCACGAACCCCACCGGCACCTGGCCCTTCAGGTTGTCGGCCGCCCCGATCACGGCGCACTCGGCCACGGCCGGGTGGGTCGCGATCACCTCCTCCATGGCCCCGGTGGAGAGCCGGTGGCCGGCCACGTTGATGACGTCGTCCACCCGGCCCATGATGTAGAGGTATCCGTCCTCGTCCTTGTAGCCGCCGTCGCCGGTGAAGTAGTAGCCCGGGAACGGGTCGGTGTACGACTGGCGGTACCGCTCGTCGTTCTGCCATAGGGTGGGGAGCGTGCCCGGCGGCAGGGGCAGTTTCACCACCACGATGCCCTCCTGGTTGGGCCCCAGTTCCTTACCCGCGTCGTCCAGGATCTGCACGTCGTAGCCCGGCACGGCCTTGGTGGGGGACCCGGGCTTGATCGGCATGAGCTCGATCCCGGCGCAGTTGGCGGCGATGGGCCAGCCCGTCTCGGTCTGCCACCAGTGGTCGATGACCGGCCGCTTCAGGAGATCCGAGGCCCAGTGGTAGGTGTCGGGGTCGAGCCGCTCGCCGGCCAGGAACAGGTACTTGAAGTTCGACAGGTCGTACTTCTTGAAGTAGTCCCCGTTGGGGTCCTCCTTCTTGATCGCCCGGAACGCCGTGGGCGCCGTGAAGAGCACCTTGACCCCGTGCTCGCTGATCACCCGCCAGAACGCCCCGGGGTCCGGGGTGCCCACGGGCTTGCCCTCGTAGAGGATGGTGGTGCAGCCCGTGAGGAGCGGGCCGTACACGATGTAGGAGTGGCCCACCACCCAGCCCACGTCCGAGGCGGCCCAGTACACCTCGCCGGGCTTGGTGTCGTAGATGTATTCCATGCTCCACCGGAGGGCCACGGCGTGGCCGCCGTTGTCGCGCACGATCCCCTTGGGCATGCCGGTGGTGCCCGAGGTGTAGAGGATGTAGAGCGGATCGGTGGCCTTGACGGGCACGCACTCGGCCGGCTCGGCCTTGGCCATGAGGTCGTCCCAGTCGAAGTCCCGGCCGGCCGTGAGTTCGGCCTTGGCCTGGGGCCGGGCCAGGATCACGCACTTCTCGGGCTTGTGGGTTG
>CAZUYO010000350.1:0-3167 GCA_964624725.1 uncultured Thermodesulfobacteriota bacterium | reverse complement strand
GGGGTCGGCTGTTTCGTTTCCTCCCCCTCCCTACCATCCCTCCCAGATCCGGTCCCGGAGCCCCGAGGTGCGCTCGGCCCGGGATTCGACGGCGGCCCGGAACACGGCGGGCCGGCCCCAGACCTCCACGTGGCTTCGCGCCCGGGTGAGCCCGGTGTACACGAGCTCCCGGGTCACCACCGGACTCGGCCGGTCGGGGAGCACCAGGAGCACCCGGTCGAACTCCGAGCCCTGGGATTTGTGCACCGTCATGGCGTAGAGGGTTTCGCAGGGGGGTACCCGCACCGGCGGCAGGGTGCGCCAGCCGCCGTCGGGGGTGGGGAAGAGCACCTGGAGCGTGCCGGTCTTCGCATCGGCGTAGCACAGGCCCACGTCCCCGTTGTAGAGCCGAAGCGACGGGTCGTTTCGGGTGACGAGCACGGGCCGGCCGGGATACCACCCGCCGTGGGAGGGCACGCGGCCCTCGCGGGCCAGGATCCCCTCGACCACCCGGTTCACCGTGGCGACCCCGTAGGGGCCCGCGCGAAGGGCGCAGAGGATCCGGAACCGCTCCAGCCGACGGTAGGCCTCCTCGGGCCGGCCCTCGGCCAGGGCCTCGAACACGGGCACGACGCCGGCGCGGACCACGGGTTCCAGCGCCCCGGGGAGTTCGGTGGGTGCCGGAAGATCCCGCCAGGACACCTCGCCCCCCGCCGCCTGGCGCAGGAGTTCGAGCGCCTCGCCGCTTCGGCCCGCGTTGACCGCCCGGGTGATCCGGCCGATGCCGCTCTCCTCGCCGAAGCGGTAGTTGCGGCGGAGCACCACGAGTCCCCTCGCCGGCGGCGGCTCGTCCCGGACCCAGGGGTCGAGGGGGAACCCGGCGAGGGGGGCCAGGTCGCGGGCGTGGTCGGCCGGGACCCCGTGTTCGGCGCCGGTGTCGCACAGGTCGCCGAGCACCGAACCCGCCTCCACCGACGCCAGTTGGTCCCGGTCGCCCACGATCACGAGCCGGGCCCCCGGCTTCACGGCCGAGGTGAGCCGGGCCATGAGGGAGAGGTCCACCATGGACACCTCGTCCACCACGACGAGGTCGTGGGGCAGGGGATTGTCGGGGCCGAACCGGGCGCGGCTCCGGCCCGGCACGACCCCGAGGAGCCGGTGGAGGGTCGAGGCCTCACCGGGGATGCGATCGCGCACCTCGTCGGGCACGGGAAGGGCCCCCGGGGTTTCCCGGGCCTGGCGCACGGCCTCCTGGAGCCGCGCGGCCGCCTTGCCCGTGGGGGCGGCGATGGCCGCCCGGAGCCGTTCGTGGCCGGGGTGGGCGAGCAGGAGCGCGAGGAGCCGCACCACGGTGTGGGTCTTTCCGGTGCCGGGGCCGCCGGACACGAGGGTCAGGGGCCGCAGGAGCGCGGTGGCCGCCGCGAGCCGCTGGAAATCCGGCTCACCGCCGCCGGTCGGGAACAACTGGTCCAGGTCGGCCCGGGCCCGGTCGGGGTCGTGGGGGAGGTTCGGCGCGGCGGCCCGGTCTCGCACCCACCCGGCCACGCCGTCCTCGTAGGCGAAGTACCGGTGGAGGTAGAGGCGCCCCGCGTCGTCCAGGACCAGGGGTTTGACGTCGCCGGGCCGCCCCACGGCGGGGCTTTGGGCGAGCGCCCCGGCCCACCCGGGGTCGGGCCGGAACGGGGGCGGGAGCTCTCCGAGCACCCGTTCCGGCCGGCCCAGGGGCAGGCACACGTGGCCCTCGGTCACGGCCCGGCTCGCCAGGGCGGCCGCCAGGGCCACCTCGGCGCGGCCGTCCCCCGACAGCCGGGCGATGGTTCGGGCGAGTTCGGCGTCGAGGGCCCCCACCACGCCCTGGGCTTCCAGCGCTTCGAGCAAGGTCTCCACCGTCGTTCTCCCCCTCGGTCGTGGGACTCCCCGCCGGCCGCGGCCTCAGCCCGGGATCGCGCCGAGGGCCGCCTCGAGGTCGGCCCAGAGGTCTTCGACGTCCTCGAGCCCCACCGAAAGCCGCAGGAGCCCCGGGCCGATCCCGAGCGCCCGGCGGTGGTCGGGGGGCATGGCCGCGTGGGACATGGCCCAGGGGTAGGAGAGGATGGACTCCACCCCCCCCAGGCTCACGGCCACGGCCGGGATGCGAACGGCCCGCAGGAGCGCCAGCGCCCGCTCCCCGGTGCCGAGATCGAAGCTCAACACCGCTCCCGGCCCCGTGGCCTGGCGGGCGTGAACCTCGGCGCCGGGGTGGTCGGGGAGCCCGGGGTAGTACACGCGCTCCACCGCCGGATGGGCCGCGAGCCGGCGGGCGAGTTCCGCCGCCGCGGCCTCCTCGGCGTCCAGGCGGGCCTTCAGGGTTTTGATCCCCCGGACCAGAAGCCAGGCGTCGTGGGGCGAGAGCACCCCGCCCAGGGCGTTTTGGAGGTAGCCCACCTGTTGGGCGAGGTCGGCGTCCGCCACCACGGCCACCCCGGCGACGAGGTCGCTGTGGCCCCCGAGGAACTTCGTGGCGCTGTGGACCACGATGTCGGCGCCCAGCGCGAGGGGCCGCTGGCGCAGCGGGGTCATGAAGGTGTTGTCCACCACCGTGAGGATTCCCCGTTCCCGGGCGATGGCCGCGCAGGCCCCGAGGTCGGTCACCCGGAGGAGCGGGTTCGAGGGGGTCTCCAACCAGAGCATCCGGGTGTTGGAGCGAAGCCCCCGGGCGACGGCCTCGGGATCGGTGGTGTCCACGAACGAGGCCTCGATGCCGAACCGGGAGAACACCCCGGTGAGCGCCCGGTAGGTGCCGCCGTAGAGGTCCCGGGCCGCGAGCACGTGGTCGCCCTGGTTGAGCAGGGCGAGCACGGTCGTCGTGGCGGCCATGCCCGAGGCGAAGGCGAACCCGGCGGTGCCGCCCTCGAGATCCGCCACCAGGCTCTCGGCCGCGTGGCGGGTGGGATTGCCGGACCGGCTGTAGTCCCAGGGGCCGGGGTGTTCGGGGTCGGGCTGGTGAAACGTGCTGGCCATCACGATGGGCGTTCCGAGCGCCCCGGTGGCCGGGTCCACCTCCCTGCGGCCGCCCACGCAGCGCGTGGCGGGGGAAACACGTCGTCCTTGCGTCATGGCTTTCCTCGGGTTGTGGGTTGGGCGGTTCGAGTCCCCCCGGATCGGCGGGGCGGGCGTCAGCCCCCCAGGGCCTGGGCGAGGTCGGCGAT
>CAZUYO010000349.1:0-3177 GCA_964624725.1 uncultured Thermodesulfobacteriota bacterium | reverse complement strand
CGCCCGGCCCGGGGCCGGGGCGGGCGGCGCCGGGGCTGCGGGAACCGGCGCCGGGGACGGGCCGGCCTGCGCGTGGCGCAAGAGGTGCTGCCGGAGTTCCCCGGCCACCGCCTCCAGGGCGCCGAGAAGCTCCTCCGGGGCCTTGACCGTGCGGTACGACCGGGTTCCCTCGGCCGCGGCACCCTCCGGCGGGACGAGGGCGGCGTCGAGGCTGTAGGTGGGGCCGAGCCGGGTCACCGTGGTTCGGACCGTCCAGTCCTCGGGCCGGGCTTCGTGCGCCCGGGTCACGGTGTAGCCGGGGCCGTCGAGCCGGCTTGCCAGGGCGGCCTCGAGCCCGGGCTTCAGGGCGTCCAGATCGGGAGCGTTGTAGATCTCGAACGGGAGCACCACCAGCCGGTCGGCCGCGGCGGCCGGGCGGGCCGCCAGGGAGGCGGCAAGCAGGACCAGCGCGAGGGTGAGCGGTAGCAGCCGGGGGCGTACGACCATGGGCGAACGACCGTCCTTTCCGTGAAGGGGAGCGAGGGGGCGGGGCTAGGCCGGGGGAAACTCCCCCTCGTCGGCAAAGCTGTAGTAGCGCCCGTCCCCGAGCACCACGTGGTCCAGGACCCGGATGCCCAGGAGCCGGCCGGCCTCCCAGAGCCGGCGGGTGAGGTCCCGGTCGTCGGCGCTCGGGGTCGGGTCGCCGCTCGGATGGTTGTGGGCGAAGATCACGGCCGAGGCGGCCTCCCGCACGGCGGCCCGGAACGCCTCGCGCGGATGCACCAGGCTCTGGGTCAGCGTGCCCTCGCTCACCCGCTCCTCCCGCAGCAGGCGGTTCCGGGCGTCCAGGAGGAGGCAGTAGAACCGTTCCTTTTTGACCTCCCGCAATCGGCCGGAGAAGTGCTCGTACACCTGCCGGCTCGCCCGGAACGGCTCCCGTGCGGCGAGCCGGCGGGAGCCCATGCGCCGCCCGATCTCGAGCGCCGCCAGTACGGCCGCCGCCTTGGCGGGCCCCAGCCCGGGATGCCGGGCGATCTCGGCGCCGGCCGCCTGGGCGAGGCCGTCCCACGAGCCGCCGAAGGCGGCCCACACCGTCCGCGCCAGGTCCAGGGCCGAGGCGCCCCCGGTGCCCGTGCGAAGCAGGATGGCGAGGAGTTCCGGGTCGGTGAGGGCGTCGGCGCCCCGGGAGAGAAGCTTTTCCCGGGGCCGGTCCTCCTCCGGCCAGTCGCGGATGCCCGATCCCATCGGCACCCCCTTGGATGGGCTCCGGGACGGAGACGTTACCGGATTCTAGGAGGGGGGGAAACCGGGTGTCAAACCGCCCCCGCGGTTCCGTCGGGCTCCCCGGAGAGGGCCCGCCGGTACGCGCGAAGCCCCCGACGGGCCGTGCCCGCCAGCCCCAGGGCCAGGTCGCGGCAGGCCCGGCGGAACTCCGCCGGGTCGGCGGGCACCCCGAGCACCAGCGTCCGGCCCTTTCGAAGGGCCCGCAACGGGCCGGCGTTGGCGGCGCCGGTCGGGAACTCGGCCTGGGCCGGCACGAGGATCGCGTCGGCGGCCGGGATCGCGTCGCCCAGTTTGCGCAGGAGGGTTTCGGGCGCCTCGGCGATGTCCACCACCGAGATCCGAAGGCCCTCGGCCAGGCGCCGCAGGAACGCCCGGTGCTCCGGCGGGAACCCCTGGGTGACCAGGGCCAGGCGCCGGACGCGCCCGAGGCCCAACCCCTTTCGCACCGCGTGGAGATGGGCGAGGAGATGCGCCCGCAGGTCCCGGGCGAAGGGGCGGCCATTCCGGCGGAACCGCCGGGCGTGGTGCCAGGCGTGGAGACCCACCGCGGCCTCGAGCCACCGGCGCCCCGCCGCGGCCCGCGCCACCTTGCCCAGGCTGTAGAAGCGCACGTGGGCCCGCACCACCTCCCGCTGGAGTTCGTGAGCGGTGAACCGCGCCGGTTCGAACACCACATGGTGGCCGTCGTAGAGGTCCCACCGTCGGGTCAGGAGCCGGCCCCGGGCGGCCATGTCGTCGTACAGGCCGGTGCCGGGGGTGGGGGTGAGGACGAGGAACTGCACCGTTTCGATCCCGGCCTCCCGGGCGAACCGGACGGTTTCGCGCACCGTGACCGGGTCGTCCGTGTCGGCCCCGAGGACGAACATGCCGTGGACCCAGATCCCCTCGTCCCGGAACGTGGCCACGGCCCGCCGAATGTCTTCGACGGTCTGTCGCTTGTCGTAGGCGGCGAGCGTCTGCGGGTTCACCGACTCGAGCCCGACGAACACGCACCAGCACCCCGACCGGGCCATGAGGCGCACGAGTTCCCGGTCGCGGGCGAGGTCCACCCGCACCTGGGCCGACCACTCGAGGCGCAGGTCCCGCCGGAGGATCCCCTCGCAGATCTCCCGGGTGCGGCCCCGGTGGGCCGCGAAGTTGTCGTCGCAGAAGAACACGTGGTCGGTGGTTCGGGCGTAGGCCTCCAGGTCGGTGAGCACCCGTTCGGCCGATTGGAACCGATATCGGGCCCCGAACATGGGGATCACGGAACAAAACCGGCACCGAAACGGGCAACCCCGGCTCGTGGACACCGGGGTGACCCGCCGGCCGCTCCAGTGTTCCACGAGGGAGAAGTCGGGGGTGGGCAGGCCGTCGAGGTCCTCCAGGAGGGGCCGGTCGGGCGTATGGACCACGCGGTCGCCGTCCCGGAAGGTGAGCCCGGGGATCCCCCCGAACGGCCGGCCGGCCGCAAAGGCCTCGATCAGCTCGGGCACGGTTTCGTCCCCCTCGCCCCGCACCACCGCGTCGGCGTGGGCGAGGGCCTCCTCCGGAAGGAACGTGGGGTGGGGGCCCCCCAGGAACACGAACTTCCCCAGGGCCCGAGCCCGGTCGGCCCACTCGTAGGCCCGGGCCGCCGTGGTGGTGAGGCTCGAGATCCCCACGGCATCGGCCCACCGCAGATCGTCTTCGGTGAGGGGCCGGACCTCTTCCACCACCACCCGGGTTTCGTGGCCCCGATCCCGGAGCAGGGTCCCCAGGAGCACCGGGCCGAGCCGCGGCAGCCGGATCCGGCTGAACACGTGGGGGCGAGGGGGGCGGGGTTCGACGAACAGGATGCGCATGACCGAGACCTCCTGCGATGTGAAACGACGTTTGCGGGAGGATAGCCCTGCGCGGGGAAAAGTCAACCCATGTTTTGCCAGACGGCCTCGT
>CAZUYO010000348.1:0-3180 GCA_964624725.1 uncultured Thermodesulfobacteriota bacterium | reverse complement strand
GTTCGTGGCGTGAGTCCGAAGGGGTGCGGATGATGCAGCCTCCCGACAAAGCGGTGGAACTCCAGCTCGACGGTCTGGTGGGGCCCACCCACCACTACGCCGGGCTCGCCTACGGCAACGTCGCCTCGATGACCCACCGGGGGTCGCCCTCGAACCCGCGGGCCGCGGCCCTCGAGGGGCTGGCCAAGATGGAGCGGGTGATGGCCCTCGGGGTGCCCCAGGCCGTGCTGCCGCCCCAGGAACGGCCCCATCTCCCCACCCTGCGGGCCCTCGGGTTCCGGGGATCCGACGCCGAGGTCCTGGAGCGGTGTTATCGGGACGCCCCGGACCTCCTCGCCGCGGTTTCCAGCGCCTCGAGCATGTGGGCCGCGAATGCCGCCACCGTGACCCCTTCGGCGGACGCGGCCGACGGCCGGGTGCACTTCACCCCGGCGAACCTCGTGACCCACTTCCACCGGTTCCTGGAGGCCGAGGGAACCCACCGGGCCCTTCTTCGGATCTTCCCGGACCCCGAGCGGTTCGCCGTTCACCCGCCGCTCCCCCCCTCCCCGGCCCTTGCCGACGAGGGCGCCGCCAACCACATGCGCCTGGCACCCGCCCACGGTTCGGCGGGGATCGGGGTGTTCGTGTACGGCCGCAGGGCGCTGCAGGTGGAGGGCCGGGAACCGGCCCGGTTTCCCGCGCGCCAGGCCCTGGAGGCCTCGGAGTCCGTCGCCCGCCGCCACCGAACCCCGCCCGAGCGCACCGTGTTTTTGCGTCAAAACCCCAGGGCGATCGACGCCGGCGTCTTCCACAACGACGTCGCCGCCGTGAGCAACGAGGACGTGCTCCTCTGCCACGCCTCGGCCTGGGCGGACCCGGGCGCCGCCCGGAAGCTGGCGCGGGGGTTCCAGCAGGCCTTCGGCCGGCCGCTCCACCTCTACCGGATCTCGGAACGGCGCCTCCCCTTGCGGTCGGCCGTGGCGACCTACCTCTTCAACAGCCAGATCCTGACGCTTCCCGAGGGCGGAATGGCCATACTCGCCCCCACGGAGTGCCGGGCCGACCCCGAGGCCCGGGGGATCCTGGCCGAGCTCGTGGAAACCCAGGGCCCGATCCGGGCCGTCCACTACGTGCATGTGCGCCAGAGCATGCGAAACGGCGGCGGCCCCGCCTGCCTGCGGCTCCGGGTGGTGCTGACGCCCGAGGAGTTCCGGGCCGTGCACCGGGGCGTGCTCCTCACCCCCGATCTCCTGGAGGCCCTGCGCGACTGGGTGAACCGGCACTACCGGGACCGCCTGGTGTTCGACGACCTCCGGGACCCGCAGCTCCTGCGGGAGGTGTACACGGCCCTCGAGGAACTGGCCCGGCTCCTGGACCTCGGGCCGGGCTTCTACCCCTCCCTCTGAGGCCCGGCCTTGGCCCCGAGGCGGTCCGGCAGGGGGCGGTGGACCGCGGGGAACACCCTCGCCGTCACGAGCCGCCGGGCGCCCGCGGGCCGTCTTTCCCGTCGACGGGTCCGTACCGGCCCATGCCGTAGCGAAACAGACAGAAGTCGAAGCGCACCGGGTCGGCCGGGTCGAACCGGGCGAGGGCGGCCGTGATCTCCCGGGCCGTCTTCCAGTCGTTGGCCCGGCGGCGGGTGAAGCCCAGGGCCCGGCCCACCCGGGCCACGTGGGCGTCCAAGGGAACGACCAGCCGGGCGGGGTCCACGAGGCCGTGCCAGTAGCCGGGGTCGAGGGCGTCGCGGCGGGCGACCCAACGCAGGAAGAGACACAGGCGCTTGGCCGCGCCCCCCCTGGCCGGGGACGCGAGAAGATGGCGCACCGGGTGCCCGGGGGGCACCTCCCGGTCCCCCAGGATCGGCCGGGCGTCGCCGGAAAGGATGGCCTTCGCGAACCGCGCGAGTGCGACCCCGATGTCTCCCCCCGGATCGGCCGACCCAAAGAGCTCCCCGAGGCTTCCGTGCCGTTCCCGGGCCTGGGCCACCAGGTGGAGGAACAGCGCCACGTCGGCCCCCTTGTGGAACCGATAGGAAAACCCCTGAAACCGTTCCAGCCACGCGGCGGGCTCCGTCGCCGCCAGGGCCCGGGCCGGGCGGGGGCCCAGCGCCTCGAACACGGCCCCCAGGGCCTCGAGGATCTTCTCGACCCGGCCGTAGGCGAAGGCCGCGGCGGTGAGCGCCGCCACCTCTCCGTCGGCCGGATCGTCCCACCCCCGGGCGTACACCAGCGGGTCCGGCCACAGGAACTCCGGGCGGTGGTGGGTTTGGTACAGGGCCTCCAGGGTCTCCCGGGTGACCGGGGCTCCACTTGTTCTGCGTGGCACAAACTTTGAATCGGATACGCCCCGGGCCCCCGCCGGCGCCCGGACATTCCCTGCGGATTCCCGCAAAATGGTTCCTTCCGCCGACGGTTTGGGGTTGTGTCGGGGAAATTTTTTGCTACTTTTGGGCACGTGACTTCCTTTCCGGGGGCGGGCTTCCGCCCTCCCCGGGTTCGGGTGGAGGCCGTTTCGTTCTTCTCGTCTCAAGGGGGTTCGCCATGCGAACGAAGCAGGTGGGTTGGATCGTGGCCCTCGTGGTCGGGTCGGCACTCCTCGTCGCCCATTGGGCACCGGCCGCCGACATCCCGCGCTCGGCGCGACTCATGAAGGAGGCCGGCAACCAGTTCCTGGCGGCGAAGCGATACGCCGACGCCATCGACTGCTACCTCCAGGCGCTGGAGATCGTACCGGATTACCCGGAGGCGCACTACAACCTGGGGGTCGCCTTCCTCAAGGGCTTCCGGGCGTACCGCCTCGCGCGATACCACCTCGAGCGGTACCTCGAACTCGACCCCACGGCGCCCGACCGGGAGGCCGTGGAGGCCCTGGTGGCCACCCTGGCCCAGAGGGAAACCCCGCTACCCAAGGAACCCGGCCGGGTCCTGGCGGTGGTCGGCGGCCGGATCCTGGTGAGCGGGGGGAACTGGGTGAAGAAGGGGGACGAGATCGAGATCCAGGAAGAGTCCGGCGATCCCTGCGCCTGTCTCCTGGCGGATTACGTGTATCCCGACTGCGTGCTCACCCAACGCATCCTCGACGACGAGACCCTGGGCAAGGTGCAACCCGGCTCGGTCGCCGTGAACCGCTGACGTTCCCATTCCTCATCCGGTTCCGATTGCCCCCGGCCTTGGGCCGGGGGTTTTGTTTTCCGGGCCG
>CAZUYO010000347.1:0-3186 GCA_964624725.1 uncultured Thermodesulfobacteriota bacterium | reverse complement strand
GAGGACCGGAAGCCCGAGATCCTCCTTCGGCTCGCCGAACTCGCCTTCGAGGAGGAGTCGGAGGCCCTGCGGCTCGCCTACGAGGGCGAGGCCGACGTCCCCCCCGCCCAGCGGTACGTGCGCACCAAGGCCTACTACGAGCGGCTCGTGACCGCCTACCCGGGGAGCCCCCAGGCCCTGACGGCCTTCTACAACCTGGGCTACGTCTACGGCGAGCGGGGCGAGGTCCGCCGGGCCGCCGAGGCCTACCGGGAGGTGCTTCGCCGGGACCCCGACACCCCCTACCGGGACGAGATCCACATGCGCCTGGGCGAGGTGGCCTTCGACGACGGGCTCCTGGAGGAGGCGGCCGCCCACTACCGGGCCGTGGCCGAGGGCGGAAAGCCCGAGTACCGGCCGGCCGCCCTCTACAAGCTGGGCTGGTGCTACTTCAACCTCGAACGCTACCCCGAGGCCGTGGAGGCGTTCCACGGGGTGCTGGCGGACGCCGACCCCTCCCGGGAGGACCTGCGGCGGGAGACCGTGGAGGTGCTGGCCAAGACGCTCCTGGAGTGGGGGGGGCTGGGGGCCCTCCGGGCCTACCTGGACGACCACCCCGAGGTGCGCGACCGGGGGCCCGAACTCTACCGGAAGCTCGGCGACCTCTTCCTCGACGCGAGCCGCTACGAGGACGCCGTGGCCGCCTACGGGGCCGGGGTCGAGGCGTACCCGGACGCCGCGCTCTGCCTCGAGATGGAGCGGGGCATCCAGGCGGCGTACCGGATCGTCCGGAACGCCGAGGCCGCCATGGCCCGGCGGGAGTCGTGGGTGGAGCGCTACGGCCCGGGGTCGGCCTGGGACCGGGCCCACGCGGGCACCGAACTCGCGGCCGAGCGCGACCGCATGGTGGAGGAGGGCCTGCGGCTCGCGGCCCTCTACCGCCACGGACGGGCCCAGCGGGGCCAGGGGGAGATCGGGCGGGCCGTGACGCTGTACCGGGCGTACCTCGACTGGTTCGGCGACCGGACCGAGGAGGGCTACGAACTCGCCTACCGCTACGCCGACGCGCTGCGGGAGGCCGGGCGGCTCCGGGAGGCGGCCGACGCCTACCGCCGGGTGGCCGAGCGGGCCGACCGCACGAACCGGCGGGAGGATGCGGGCCTGCGGCGGATCGAGGTGCTGGGACGGCTCGCGGCCGACGACCCGGCCGTGTTCGACGAGTGGATCCGGGCCCACGGGGAGTTCGTGGACGCGAACCCGGGCTCGCCCCGGGTGGCCGAGGTGCTCCTGGTCCAGGGGGACCGGCTCCTGGCCGCCGGCCGGCTCGAGGAGGCCCTGGCGGCCTACGAGCGGCTGCGCCGGATGCGGCCCCAGGCGTCCGAGGCCCGCAGGTCGTGGGGCCGCACGGCCGCGGCGCTCTTCCGCCTGGAGCGCTACGCCGAGGCCGAGGGGGCGGCCCGCCGGGCCCTGGAGGAACGCCTCCCCCCGGACGAGGAGCGCCAGGCCCGGGAACTCCTGGTGTTCAGCGTGTTCAAGCAGGGGGAGGCGGCCGAGGCCGCCGGCGCGATCGACGAGGCGAACCGCCATTTCCTGCGGCTCGTGGAGGAGTTTCCCCGGGCAGAGGCGGCCCGGATCGCCCTCTACCGCGCGGCCGAGAACCTGCGGGCGGCGGGCCGCGAGGCCGAGGCCGCGGACCTCTACGAGCGGCTGGCGGCCCGGTATCCGGGCTCGGACCACGCCCGGGCCGCCCTGGCCCTGGCGAGCCGGATCCACGAGAGCGGGGGCGACTGGGCCCGGGCGGCCCAGGACCGGGAGGCCCTCGTCCGGGAGACGACCGACCCGGCCGAGGCGGCCGACGCGCTCTTTGGCGCGGCCGTGGCCTGGCGCAACGCCGGGGAACCCCTGCGGGCCGCCGACCGGTTCCGGCAGTTCGCCGAGCGGTTCCCGGAGGACCCCCGGGTGGCCGAGGCCTGGCTCGCCCGGGCCGAGAGCCTGGAGGCGGCCGGCCGGGACCCCGAGCCGGCCTACCGGGCAGCCTGGGACACCCCGGCCGAGGGCCCGGGGGCCTACCACCGGGCCAAGGCGGCCCTGGCCCTGGCCCGGCGCCGGCTCGAACGGTTCCGGGCGGTGGAACTGCGGGGCGACCTGGAGGCGCGGCTCGCGGAGAAGGAGGAACTCCTGGAGGAGGCGCTCGCCTGGCTCACCCGGGCCGCCGGGGTGCCCTTCGGCGACGTGGTCACCGAGGCCCTGTACCGGGCCGGGGAGGCCTTCGAACACATGAAGGAGGCGCTTCTCGCCTCGGAGCGGCCGGCCGGGCTCACTCCCGAGGAACTCGAGGAGTACAACTTCCTCCTGGAGGAGCGGGCCTTCCCCCTGGAGGAGCGGGCGATCGGGTTCTACCAGAAGGGCGTGGCCGTGGCCCAGAAGACCGGGGTCCACACGCCGTGGGTGGACCGGATGTTCGCCCGGCTCGAGGCCCTGGTGCCCTGGGCCTACCAGCGGCCCGAGGAGCCCGTGGCCGCGGCCGACCCGGTCCCGGCGCCGGGAGGGGTACGATGAAGCGCGGGGTCGGGGTCGTGATCGTGTTGGCCCTCCTGGCCGCCTGCGCCGGGCCCCGGCCGGCACAGAAGCCCGAGCCGGAGGCCGGGAAGGAGGCGGCGCCCCTGGGCGAGGGCACGGCGCGGCTCGGGGCCCCGGGGCTCCTGGCCCGGGCCCGCACGGCCTTCGAGGCGGGGGACTACGGCGAGGCCATCGAGGGGGCCCGGAGGGCCCGGGCCATGGCCCCGGACCTCGACGAGGCCTGGCGCCTGGAGGCGCGGGCCCGGGCGGCCACCGGGGATCGGCCCGGGGCCCTGGCGGTGTGGACCGAGGTCTTGGGCCGCGTGCCCGGCGACCCCGAGGCCGCGGAGGCCGCCGCCCGGCTGGCCGCCGATCTGGGCCGGGAGGCCGATGTGGGGGAACTCCTGGCGGGGCAGGGGGAGGCGGCCTCCGGCTGGGCCGGGTGGCTCGCCCTGCGGGCCGGGAGGCCCGGGAGGGCCCGGGACCTTCTCGCGGCCGCGGTGGCCGCCGGTCGCACCGAGTGGCGGGTGGCCCTGGGCCGGGCGCTCCTGGCCCTGGGGGACCTGGACGGCGCGGCCGCCGAGGCCGAGCGTGCCACGGCGGAGCGCCCCGACGACCCCGAGGCGTGGCTCCTGGCCGGCGACGTCG
>CAZUYO010000346.1:0-3208 GCA_964624725.1 uncultured Thermodesulfobacteriota bacterium | reverse complement strand
CCCCTTCCCCCCGCCGCTCAGGCTGGCCAGCATGCGGTCGTGGGTGCCCACGGGGGGGATGTGGTCGGCCACCCGGGTGCCCGCCACGGGGAGCCGCAGGGTGACCCGGGCCCCGCCCTCGGGCCGGTTGCCGGCCTCGATGGTGCCGCCGTGGTCGGCCGCGATGCCCTGGCACTCCGAGAGCCCCAGGCCGGCGCCCTGGCCCACCTCGCGGGTGGTGAAAAACGGGTCGAACACGTGGGGCAGGGCCTCCGCGGCGAACCCGGGGCCCGTGTCCTCCACCGTGACCACCACCTCCCCGGCCTCGGGGTCGTGGCGGGCCGCGATCCGGACCTCCCCGGCCCCGCCCACGGCCTTGAGGGCGTTGTCCAGGAGCGCGGCGAAGAGCGCCTCCAGCCGGGCGGGCTGGCCCATGACCCCCGGCAGGTCGTCGGGCGCGTCCTCCCGGAACCGCACCCCCGCGGGAAACGCGAGCCCCCCCTTCGCCCGGCGCCAGACCTCGGCCAGGCGCACCGGCTCCCGGGGGCCGGTGCGGATCCGGGCGAACTCCTGGAGGCGGTGGAGGATGTTCGCGGCCCGGTGGGCCTGGGCCTCGATGAGGTCGAGCTTGCGGCGGAGCCCGGGGTCGTCGCAGGCCAAAAGCGCCACCTCGGCCGCCCCGGCGATGGCAGCCAGGGGGTTATTGAGCTCGTGGGCCGCGCCGGCCACGAGCCGCACCAGCGAGAAGGTCTTCTCGGCCCGGGCCGCCTGCTCCCAGGCCCGGCGCACGGGGGCCAGGTTCACGGCCGTGCACACCAGGTTCCCGTCGCCCACGGAATGGGCCGAGAACCGGTAGGCCGGCCCCAGGCACGGGGCCATGCCGTCGCCGCCCTCGGGGGTCGCCGCCAGGCAGTGGCGGCAGTCGTCGCCCCCGCCCATCACCTCGGGGCAGGGCCGGCCGATGATCTCGGGGAAGGTCTTTCCGGCCCGCCGGGCCACGGCCCGGTTGGCCCGGAGCACGGTGCCGGCCCGGTCCACCACCCACACGAGCTCGTCCAGGGCGTCGAAGGCGGCCTCCCACAGCCGTTTGCCCTCGGCCACCTGGTGGAACAGCCGCTCCAGGTCCCGGTAGGCCCGCACGTGCTCGGCCACCGAGCGCACGGTGAGCAGGAGCCGCCGGCGCTCCCCCTCCACGTCCAGGGGCCCCACCAGGATGTCGTGGACGAGGTAGGCCCCGTCGGGCTCCCGGAGCGGCAGGAGCTTCGGGTGGAGGAGGGCCGAGAGGAACCGGTACCCGCCGTTTTCGGCCACCTCCTCGAGGTCGGGCTCGTGACGCCCCACGAACTCCCGCGCCACCTCGGCCAGGGGCCGGCCCAGGAGCTCGGCCGCCCGCAGGCCCGAGGCCTTCTCCATCCAGGCGTTCCAGGCCTCCACGCAAAACCCCTCGCCGAGGAGCACCAGGCCCACCCCGGCCCCGTCCACGATGCGGCGGGCGAGGTCGATCGAAAGGCTCACCGGCCGGCCTCCAGGAGCTCGAGGATCTTGTCCAGCGAGGGGGCCTTGAGCGACATCTCCTGGCGCATCGCGGTCATCTCGTCCCGCAGGGCCCGCAGTTGGCGGGCGGCCTCGGTGAGGGCGAACTCCCGCACCACCAGGTCCGTCACGTCGTACACGAGGAGGGCGGCCCCCTCCACCCGGCCGTCCTCGGCCAGGGGCAGGCATTTCACCTCCTGGTACATGGGGGCCTCGGTGTCCGCCTCGCCGCCCCGGGTGGGAAAGAGGGCCTTGTGGAACGCGTGGCTGAACACGGCGGGCACCCCCAAAGTGACCACGTCCCGGAGCCGGTCCAGGGCCCCGGTTTCGGCCAGGCGGGGGAAGCGCTCGTCCAGGGGCCGGCCCTCCACCTCCCGGGCGGTGACCCCGGTGGCCCGGGCCATCCAGGGGTTCCAGTAGGCGACCCGGAGTTCGGGGTCCACCACGACGATCCCGGCGTCCAGGTGCTCCACGATCTCCTGCCACAGCTCGGCCCGGTCGATCATGGCCCCAATCCTTTCCCCAGCCCGCCGGCCAGGAGCTTGTCGGCCGCCCCGGCCAGGGCCTGGGCCGAGGCCACGCCCACCACGATCGCCAGATACCCCTCCACCTCCCGGCTCTTCACCCGGAACCGGCTCTCCACGAGCACGCAGACCTTGTCGTCGGCCCCGGCGCCCCGGAGCATGGGCCGCAGGCTCTGGACCGCCACGTGGGGCACCAGGAACGTGAACCGGGTCTCCAGGAGGTTCGAGAGGGCCCCGAGGCAGGCGTTGATCACGATGTTGCCCACCTCCATCAGGGCCGCCTGCTCGAGCTCGGTGAACCGCTCGGCCACGAACGGCCGGCCCAGGAGGAGCCCCAGGAGGTTCCGGGCGCTCGGAAGCGGCAGGAAGAGCACGGCGTCGCCGGCCACCTCGCCCTCGAAGGCCTGGAGCACGCTGCACACGTCCTGGTCGGCCACCCCGGCCAGGTGCCGGTCGAGCTCGGCGAGGCCCAGCACCCGCACCCGGGGGGCCTCGAGGAGCACCCGGTCGCCGGTGAGCCGGGAGAGGCTTGCCGCGGCCCGCCCCATGCCCAGGTTCACCACCTCGGTGAGGACGTCGATCTGTCGGGCGCTGAACTCAACCACCGGACTCCCCTTTCCCCTCTCCCCCCGCGAACCGCTTCACGAGGCCGGCCAGATCCTCCGCCGCGGCCCCCACCAGGGGTTTGGTGACGAAGCCATCGGCCCCGGCCGCCGCCAGGGCCTCCCGGGTGGACTCCTGG
Organism: uncultured Thermodesulfobacteriota bacterium; assembly: GCA_964624725.1. Classification (GTDB taxonomy): domain Bacteria; phylum Desulfobacterota; class Deferrisomatia; order Deferrisomatales; family Deferrisomataceae; genus Deferrisoma. The sequence goes on along the minus strand of CAZUYO010000346.1, from coordinate 430 downwards.
ACGTCGGCCGTGAGCACCACCACGGTGCCGTCGAACCCGGCGGCCCGGGCCTTGGCGAGCACCTCCTCGCCCCGCATGCCCGGGAGCACCAGGTCGAGCACCACGAACCCCGGCCGCTCGGTCACCATGACCTCCAGGGCGTCCTCGCCGTCGCCCGCCTCGAGGATCTCGAGCCCCTCCACCCCCGTGCCCTCGAGCACCTGGCGCACCAGGGCCCGGGCCCAGGCCGAGTCGTCCACGATGAGCACCTTGGGCATCGGCGTTCTCCTTTCGTTGAAAAGCTGGAAGGCTGGGAGGCTAGGAGGCTAGGAGGCTGGGAGGCTGGAAAGCCCCTCCAACGCCCTTCCCCACGCCCGCGCCATGGATCCCGCTGCCGCTCCGTTCCCCCTCCCCCCTGCCCCCCTCCCGCCAGGGGAGGGGGGCAGGGGGG
>CAZUYO010000345.1:0-3211 GCA_964624725.1 uncultured Thermodesulfobacteriota bacterium | reverse complement strand
TCAGAGCAGGGCCTTTACGGCGCGGTCGAGGCCCTCGAGGGTCAGGGGGAACATGGGAAAGAGCCCGGCCACGGTGGCGATGGTGTCGTAGTAGCCCCACGACTCCTCGGGGATGGGGTTGAGCCAGGCCCGCTTGGGGAACGCCTCGGCCAGGGCCCGCAGCCGGTCGATGCCCTTCACGCTCGAGCGGCGCATCCGCTCCAGGGTGCCGTTGGGGATCAGGAGCTCGTAGGGCGCCATGGCGGCGTCGCCCACCACGATCAGCCGGTAGCGCTTCCCGTACTCCCGGATCACCTCGTCCACCGGCACGTACTCGTCGGCCTCCACGTCCACGTACAGGTTCTCGTAGACGCAGTTGTGGAAGTAGAAGGCCCGGAAGTCCTTGAAGTGGTTGATGCCGTGGGCCGCCGAGAAGAGCCGCTCCGAGAGCTCCCGGTAGGGCTCCATGGAGCCCCCGGTGTCCATGGCCAGGATGAGCCGCACCTGGTTTTCCCGCTCCCGGGTGAACACGAGCTCGATCTCGCCGGCGTTGCGGCAGGTGGTGTCGATGGTGGCCTCCACGTCGAGCACCTCGTCCGCGCCGGTGTGCCGGAGGTCCCGGAGCTTCTTGAGGGCCACCCCCATCTGGCGCACGTCGAGCGTGAGGTCGTTTCGCAGGTTCCGGTACCGGCGCTCGAAGGCCTGGAGCACGGCCCCCCCTCCCCCCCCGCCCTCGGGGGAGAACGAGATCCCCGAGGGGTGGCTCCCCCGGGTGCCGAAGGGGCTCGTGCCCCCCGTGCCGATCCAGTGGTGGCCCCCGTGGTGGGCCTCCTTCTGGGTGCGCAGCCGGTCCTCCAGCTCCCGCAGAAGCTCCTCCAGGCTCAGCCGGCGCATCCGGTCGAGCTCCTCGGGCGGGAGCCGCAAGGGCGCCAGCGGGTCGGAGAGCCACTCCAGGATCTGCTCCTTGGTGAGCAGATCGTCGGGCAGGTCGGCCCCCCGGAACACGTGGGCGAAGGCCTGGTCGAAGGCGTCGTAGTGGGCCACGTCCTTCACCAGGAGGCTCCGGGCCAGGTAGTAGAAGTCGGTGAGGCTGTCCCGGTGGAGCCCCTTGGCCAGGGCCTCCATGAGGGCGAGCCACTCGGTGGGGCTCACCGGCACGCCCAGGGCCTTCAGCGCGTAGAAGAGCGGGAGGAACACGTTCGCGTCCGCCCTACCGGAAATACCGCCGGCCGGCCGTTCGCACGTCGGCCGGCCGGGCGGCGCGGCGCGCCAGGGTGTCGGCGTCTTCCTGGAGCTTGATCAGGGTGCCCAAGAACGGCACCCGGTCCGGGGCCACCGTGGGCTCCTCGGGCAGCCGGGCCCCGCTCGCCAGGAGCACCCGGATCCAGTCGAGGAGCTCCGAGGTGGAGGGCCGCTTCCGGAGCCCCGGCACCTCCCGCAGGGCGAAAAACACCCCGAGGGCCCGGTCGAGGAGCTCGCCCGAAAGCCCCGGGAAGTGCACGTCCACGATGGCCCGCATCTGGGCCTCGTCGGGGAAGTCGATGTAGTGGAACACGCACCGCCTGAGGAAGGCGTCGGGGAGTTCCTTCTCGGCGTTGGAGGTGATGACCACCACGGGCCTCTGGGCGGCCTGGACCTCGTCGCCGGTCTCCAGGATCACGAACCGCATCTCGTCGAGCTCCTGGAGGAGATCGTTGGGGAACTCGATGTCGGCCTTGTCGATCTCGTCGATGAGGAGCACCACGCGCTCCGGGCTGGCGAACGCCCGGCCCAGGGGCCCGAGCTTGATGTACCGGCGGATGTCGCGCACGTCGCCGTCGCCGAACCGGGCGTCGTTCAGGCGCTGCACGGTGTCGTACACGTACAGGCCGTCCCGGGCCTTGGTGGTGGACTTCACGTTCCACACGATGAGCTCGAGGCCCAGGGCCCGGGCGATGTGGTGGGCCAGCAGGGTCTTGCCGGTGCCCGGCTCGCCCTTGAGCAGGAGGGGCCGCTCCAGGGCCAGGGCCACGTTGACCGCGTCCTGCAGGGCCCGGGAGGCCACGTAGCCGTCGGTGCCCCGAAACCGGTGGAACTCGGCCTCGGACAAAGGTTGGTACGAAGGCTGCTGCATGATCGGATTCTCCCGTGGTGGAGTCGAAACGAGATCGGGGATGGGACCCGGTGGACCGCGGGGCCCCCGCAAGGACCGTCAGAGGGCCCGGTAGCCCTCGGGCCGCAGGGGCACCAGGCCGGCCCGGGCGGCGTCGAGAAGGGCCAGGGCGTTCTCCTTCTCCTCCGGCATCCGGACCTTGAGCGGCAGGTAGTTGGAGGCGTGGTTCGCCATGAAGAGCCCGTGGGACATCTCGGTGGCGGCCAGCATCTCCCGGAGCTCGGTGAGGAGCTCCTGCGGGGTCGGCACCGGGTGCTCCCCCCGGGCCACGAGCTCCGCGAGCTCCGTGCCCTCGCACACGATCACCGAAAGTGCGCCCACGTACTCGGGGTCCATGGCCGTGAGCACCCGGCCGGTCTCCCGGGCGTGCACGAGGCTTCGGCCCGGCGGGGCGATCCCCAGGAGCACCGTGACGGAGAGCTGGATCCCGGCCTCCCGGATCCGGCGGCCGGCCTCGATCATCTGCTCGGCCGTCGAGTCCTTCTTCACGTACCGCAGGGTCTCGTCGTCGCCGCTCTCGAGGCCCAGGTACAGGATGCCGAGCCCGTTCTCCCGGAGCCACCGGAGGTCCTCGTCGGTCTTCTTGCGCACGGCCCGGGCCGTGGTGTAGGCCCCCACCCGCTCGACCCAGGGGAGCTTCTCCCGGATGGCCGGCAGGAGCCACCGCCACTCCCGCATGGGTAGGATGAGGGCGTCGCCGTCGGCCACGAACAGCCGCTTCACCCCCGGGTAGAGCCGGGCCGCCTTCTCCAGGTCGGCCTCGATGACCGCGCGGTCCTTGATCCGGAACCGCCCCTTGGTCTTGTAGCTCACACAGAAGGTGCACCGGTTGTGGGCGCACCCCACGGTGGCCTGCAGGATGATGGAACGGGCCTCGCTCGGGGGCCGGTAGATCGGGCCCACGTAGTCCAGGGTTTCGGGTGTCCAGAGAGAGGGCATGGGGTGTTGGGTCTACGGTCTACGGTCCTCAGTCTACGGTCTACGGTCTTCGGTCTGCGGCCTGGGCCGCCCGGCCGCCCCGCCGCCTAGCTGCCTAGCTGCCTAGCTGCCTAGCTGCCTAGCTGCCTAGCTGCCTAGCTG
>CAZUYO010000344.1:0-3215 GCA_964624725.1 uncultured Thermodesulfobacteriota bacterium | reverse complement strand
AGCCTTCTAGCCTTCTAGCCTTTAGAACCTCGACGACTGCCAGCGCAGGAGCAGCATGCGGTCGCAGAAGGCCTTGGCCTCCCCCAGGGTGCGCACGCCCCGGGACTCCAGGAGCGGGATCAGCTTCAGGAAGATCTCGGCCGTGGCCCGGGCGTCCCCGAGGGAGGTGTGGCGCCCCTCGATCGCCACCCCGAGCCGCTGGGCGATGGCGTCCAGGTTGTGGCCCTCCAGATCCTTGTGGACCCCGTAGGAGAGGAACAGGGTGTCCAGGATCGGGTTCTCCAGGAGCGGCAGGCCCGCCTCCCGGGCCCCGAGGTCGAGGAACTTCTTGTCGAACGCCGCGTTGTGGGCCACGAGCACGGCCTTGCCCACGAACTCGTGGAACCGGGGGAGCACCTCGGCAAACGACGGGGCGTCGGCCACATCGGCGTCCGAGAGCCCGTGGAACGCGGTGGAGGCCTCGGGGATGGGCCGCCCCGGGTTCACCAGGGTGTGGAACTGGCTCCCGGCCACCAGCTTCCCCCCCCGGATCCGCACGGCGCTCAGGCTCACCACCCGGTCCCCCTTGGAGGGCTCGAGCCCGGTGGTCTCGGTGTCGAACACCACCACCTCCAGGTCCCCGAGGGGGGTGGCCAGGAGGTCGGGGCCCTCGAGGGCGGGCCGGGGCAGGAACAGGTCGAAGTCGTAGAACTCCGGCTGGTCGTCGAGGATGCCGGGCCGGGCGTCCTCCTCGGCCCTGCGCGAGGCCCGTTCCAGCCCGAAACAGACCTCCCGCACGCCGCCCTCCCCGGTGCGGATCCACAGCTCCCCCCGGTTGCGGCGCACGGCGTCCCCGAGCCGCACCGCGGGCTCGCCCCGGGCCCGGACCTCCACCCCCTCCAGCTCCTCGGGGCTGAAGCCGTCCTCGGCCGCCACCCGCAGCACGGTGAGCACGGCCTCCTCCGACACCTCGATCGAGGCCTCCACCGGGCTCCACCCGGTGGTGCGTTCGCCCAGCCACCGCAGGGCCGCCGCCAGGGACGCCACCCACAAAAACGGCTCCACCAGCACCCGGGGCACCGGGCCGTCGGGGTCCTTCAGGTTCACGTACGCGCCGGGCACGAGCCCCACGGCCTCCCCCAGCAGGCCCAGGGGATCGGTCGGCACCATCTCCCACCGGGCCCCCGCCTGGAGCGCCGCGGCCTCCTCCGCGGCCCGGACCCGTTCGGCCATGCGCCGGACCTCCTCGGCGAGCCCCCCGAGGAACCGTTGCCGCTGCTCGGGCCTCATGTCGGGGTGCCGGCCGAGGGCCTCCAGCAGCGCCTGGGACGTGGCCACCGGGCCCTTGAGGAGCTCGGGCATCTGGAGGAGGGTCTCGTCGGCCCGGCGCTCCTCGGGATCGAGCGCCGTCTCCCGGAACACGAGGAGGAACCCCGAAAGCTCGCCGCCCGGCCCCGGCACGCCGCTCATCGTGCCCCGCAGGACTCCCCCCTGCTCCAGGGGGAACACCACCTCCTCCTGGGCCTCCCGCCCCTCCTCCCACCGCCGGCGCACCCGGCGCACGTAGAACGCGGCCCGGTCCTCGGGCAGGATCCGGCCCAGGCGGGCGCCGATCCCCGCGCCGGGTCCCCGCTCCAGGGCGACCCGGGCCCGGGGGTTCATGAGCACCACCTCGCCCGCGGTGTTCGCGAGCACCACCCCCTCGCGCATGGCCCGCAGCACGGTGGCCAGGCGGTTTCGCTCCTCCTGGAGCGTGCGGGTGGTGTCGGCCACCCGGGCCTCGAGCTCCCGGTAACTGCGGGACAGCGAGTCGGCCATGCGGTTGAAGGCATCGGCCACGTCCTCGAGCTCGTCGTCGGTGTGGATCTCGATCCGGTGGCCCAGGTTCACCCGCGAGACGATCTCGGCCCCGTCGCGGATCTTGAGGAGCGGCCGCACGAACCCGTCCGCGAGGCGCCACGCCAACACCACCACGGCCGCGGCCAGGACGCCCAGGAGCAGCACGAGCTGCCCCACCACCCGGTAGAACGGGGCCAGGAGTTCCGACAGGGGCTCCACGGCCATCACCGTCCAGGCCGCCTCCTGGCCGCCCCCCAGGCTCACCGGCGCCGACCCGACCACGTATTCCGTCCCCCCGGCCTCGTACCGGGTCCAGCCCTTTGCCCGCAGGTCGGGCGGCACGGGGACCTCGGCGTCGCCGGCCAGCCGCTCCCCGCCCGCGTCCACGAGCACCGCGCGCCCCACGGTGCCCCGGTACCAGTCCACGACCCGGCGCACCCGATCGAGGTTGGCCTCGACCCGCAGCGTCGCCGCCGCCCGGCCCTCGATGGTGGTCACCGGCACCCGGACGAGGAGGCGCCGGCCCTCCACGCGCAGCCCGGCGCGGCCCACGTCGGGGGGCTCCACCGCGACCGTCTCCACCTCGGGCATGAGGCGCCGGACCGTGGACTCCCACCCCGGCGGGAGGGCGCCCGTGCGGGCCACGTGGTCCCGCACCTCGGGCACGCCGGCCAGCCCGGCGGCGGCCTGCGCCAGCCAGGCGATGCGGGAGCTCAGGAGGTCGGCGAGCATCAGGGCGTGGCCGGTCAGGGCCGAGGAACGCACCTCCACCACGTCGTGGCGGGCCACGAAGAAGAGGATCGACAGCGCCGCGGCGAAGGGCACCACGGCCAGGCCGAGGAACGCGGCGATCATCCGGCGGCGGATGCCGGAGCGCCGGGGGGGCGCGGGGGCGGGTGTCATCCGGCGAGAACCTTGCGGATCTTCTCGATGAGCTCGTCGGTGGCGAACGGCTTGGTGACGTACACGTCGGCCCCCACCTCGAGGCCCTTCTTGCGCTCGAGGGGCTGGCCCTTGGCGGTGAGCATCACCACCCGGGTGCCCGAAAGATCCTGGTTCCCCCGGAGCAGGCGGCAGACCTCGTAGCCGTCCTTGCGGGGCATGGCCACGTCGAGCAGCACCACGTCGGGCCGCACCTGCTCGGCCAGTTCCAGGGCCTCGTCCCCGTCGCGTGCGGTGTACACGTCGAACCCCTCCTGCTCCAGGATGTACTCGAGCGACAGCAGGATGTTGGGCTCGTCGTCCACCGCCAGCACCTTTACCTTCTTGTGCGCCATCGCCAACCCTCTCGTGTTCCCCCAATCTCCAACGAAAACCCCGCAAAGGGAAGGATTCAAACCTTATCTCAAAACCCGCCGCGAGAAAAGACCCGCCCCCCGCCCGGGGCGCCCCCGGGC
>CAZUYO010000343.1:0-3221 GCA_964624725.1 uncultured Thermodesulfobacteriota bacterium | reverse complement strand
TGGCCAGGGAGAGCGAACCCGTTGCCACCCCTTTGCCGCTCCTCAGGGTTCCCCGCCGAAACATCTGTGCAAATCTGTGTTCATCTGTGGCTAAAACCTTACCCCGCCATCTCCACCCGCACGCGGAGTTTCGTGTTCCCGATCCGGACCACGTCCCCCTCGCCCACGAACTCGGCCGTGGCCGCGCGGTCGTTCACGAAGGTGCCGTTGGTGCTCCCCAGGTCCTTCACGATCACCCGGTCCTTCACCCGTTCGATCTCCAGGTGGATCCGGCTCACGAGGGGGTCGTTCACCCGGACCGTGGCGTCGCCCCGGCCCACCGTGATTCGGGTGTCGTCGAAGGTGTGGGTGGAGCGTTGGCCGTCCTGGGGTTCCACCTCCACCACCAGGCGGTAGGCGGCCCGGGGCATGCCCATCTGGGCCAGGTCGCTCACGTGGTGGTACACGGTGCCGTCCGGGGTCGGCTCCGGAGGGGGCGTGGGGGCCGCCGGGGGGCGCTCGTGGAGGTGGTCCTGCACCACGGAGACCTCCCCGCAGCGCTTGCAGCGGTAGCGCACGGGCTGCTTCGGCAGCTTGGCCGGGTCGACCTTGAGGGCCGCCCGGCACGACGGACACACGAACACGAGCGCCATCCGCGCCCTCCCGGGGTCAGCCGGCCTCCCGCGCCTTGGCGAGGGCGAGCGCCCGCTCGATCCGCTCCAGGGCCCACTCGCGGCCCACGAGCACCAGGGTCTCGAAGATGCCCGGGCTCACGGTGGTGCCGGTCACGGCCACCCGGAGGGGCTGGGCGGCCTTGCCCATCTTGAGCCCGTGTTTGCCGTCCACCACCTCCACGAAGGCCCGCTCCAGGGGTTCCAGGTCCCACTCGTCCACCGCCCGGAACGCCTCGTAGAGATCGGAGAGCACGGGGACGATCGAGGCCTTGAGGTGCTTCTTGGCGGCGGCGGGCTCGATCTCGATCTCCCGCACGAAGTAGGGCGTGGCCTTCTCGGCGAACTCCGCGAGCGTCTTGCAGCGGGGCCGGAACGCCTCCACCAGCACCTCGAGCTTCTTTCGGTCCGAGGTGTCCCAGCCGCGCTTCTCGAGGAACGGCCGCACCCGTTCCACCAGCCGCTCCTGGGGGCACTCCTTGATGTAGTGGGCGTTGAGCCACAGGAGTTTGTCTTCGTTGAAGATGCTCGCCGAGCGCCCCACGCCGTCGAGGTCGAAAAGCTCGATGAGCTCCTGGAGCGAGAAGATCTCCTGGTCGCCGTGGGACCACCCCAGGCGCGCCAGGAAGTTCACCAGGGCCTCGGGCAGGAACCCGGCCTCCCGGTACGCCTCCACGCTGGTGGCTCCGTGGCGCTTGGAGAGCCGCTTTTTGTCGGGGCCGAGGATCATGGGCACGTGGGCGAACTTCGGCAGCGGGTAGCCCAGGGCGTGGTAGAGCTGGATCTGGCGGGGCGTGTTGTTCAGGTGGTCGTCGCCCCGGATCACGTGGGTGATGCCCATGAGGGCGTCGTCCACCACCACCACGAAGTTGTAGGTGGGCGAGCCGTCGGTGCGCAGGATCACGAGGTCGTCGAGTTCCTCGTTGTCGTAGGTCACCTCGCCCCGCAGGAGGTCGGGCACCGTGGTGGTGCCCCCCTGGGGCGCCTTGAACCGGACCACGTGGGGCTTCGACGGGTCCACGTCGGTGCGCGCCCGGCAGGTGCCGTCGTACTTGGGCTTGCGCCCCTCGGCCAAGGCCTTCTGGCGCTTCGCCTCCACCACCTCGGGCGGGCAGTCGCAGCGGTAGGCCTTGCCCTCCCGCAGGAGCTTCTCGACGTGCTCCAGGTAGAGTTCCGTGCGCTGGCTCTGGAAGTACGGGCCCTCGTCCCACTCGAGGCCGAGCCACTGCATGGAGTCGAGAATCGCCCGGGTGCTCTCCTCGGTGGACCGCTCCCGGTCGGTGTCCTCGATCCGCAGCACGAAGGTGCCGCCGTGGTGGCGGGCGTAGAGGAAGTTGAACAGCGCGGTGCGGGCGCCGCCCACGTGCAGGTAGCCCGTGGGGCTCGGCGCGAAACGGGTCCGTACACCCGACATGGGGGTCTCCTTGTTCGGGCTTCGCGCTGGAAGGCGGGGAGGCTCGAAGGCTAGGAAGCTTGGAAGCTGGGAGCCCGTTCCCCCACCGTTCCGGCGGATGGGGTTGCGTCTTCTTGTCCTGGGAAGCGGCTTTGTCGTGCGCCCGGACGGAGGCGCGTGGAACCCCGGCGCGTGAACCTACAAACAACGTCGGGCCTGCCCGTGAGCAGGCCCGGCGGGATCAGGCCACGAGGATGCCGGCGTAGCCCACCACCCGGCGGTAATCGCCGCTCGCGTCGCCCGAGGTGGCGTACCGCACGAGCTCCGCCCCCCGGGCCCCGAGCCGGCGCGCGGCCACCAGCATGGCGGCGGTGGGCACGACGCCGCACATTGTAATCCCATGGCGTTTCGCAGTGTCAAGGAGCCCCCGGGGATCGAGATCCAAGACCCGCTCGATGGCGAGCTTGTCCTTGGCCCGGGCCACGTCGTCGGGCTCGTAATGGCTCATGTCGCTCGATGCGACGAGGAGCGCGGGCTCTCCCCACCCGGCGAGCGTGTCCGCAAGGGCGTTTCCCACCTCGGCGATCTCGCCGAAGGACCGAAGCGCCAGGCAGATCGGCACGATCCGAAGGTCCGGCCGCTTCACCTGGAGGAATGGGAGCTGGACCTCCAGGGAGTGCTCGTGCACGTGGGCGAGGGTGTCTTCCTGGAGGATGGGGCAGGCGGCCAAAAGCGCCCCGGCCAGGTCCTCGGCCACCGGCACGGTGCCGAGCGGGGTCGCCCACCCGCCCCGGGCCCAGACCGCGGCCTCGGCGCCGAGCCCCGTGTGGTTGGGCCCCAGGAGCACGACCGTTTCGGGGACGGGCACGGCGCCCAGGGTCTCGCCCGCCACGGCCCCGGAATAGACGTACCCGGCGTGGGGCGACACCACGCCCAGCGCGGCCCGTTCGGGGCCCGCGCCGAGCGCCCGAACCACGAACTCCCGGAGGGCCACGGGGTCTCCGGGATAGAACTGTCCGGCGACAACGGGTTTCCGGATCATGGCGCACTCCGTGTCAGGGGTCGGAATTCGGAAGACAGAAGACAGGGAAAGCCTGCGCCCCTCGGGCTCCCTCTCCCCCACGGGGGGAGAGGGCCGGGGTGAGCAACTGTGTTGCGTGTCAAGCCTCAACCGCGAG
>CAZUYO010000342.1:0-3226 GCA_964624725.1 uncultured Thermodesulfobacteriota bacterium | reverse complement strand
ACTTGAGGGGAAGCCGTCAGGGCCGGTCCGCGAGGACCCGGACCGCCTCGGCAACCCCCTTCACCAGCTCGGCCATGGCGCCGTAGTGGAGGGTGTCGGGCGTGTCGGTGGGCCGGTGGTAGTGGGGGTTCCGGTAGAAGGCCGTGTCGGTCACCATGACCGCCGGCCAGCCCATGGCCCAGAACCACCGGTGGTCCGAGAAATCGATCCCCGGCACGAACCGCCCGGCGGCCAGGGTCTCCACCGGGAGGGCCGAGGCCGCCCGGAACGCGGCCGCCACCTCCCGCACCAGCCCCCGGGACCGCCAGTTCCCCACCACGGCCACGAAATCCGGCACCGACCGGTAGAACCACCCCATGAGCGGGAAGGGAAACGCCTGGCGCCCCTGGGATCCCGGATAGTACCCCACCATCTCGAGGCAGAGCATGGCGGCCACCTCCCGGCCCGCCGCCCGGAGCGAGCTCGCGTAGACCCCGCTCCCCATGGCCCGGGAGGGGAACACCGGGGGCTCCTCCAGGGTGAAGAACGCGAACTCCACGGGCCGGCGGAACCGCTGGCCGGCGAGGGCCTTCGCCGCCTCGAGGAGCACGGCCACCGCGCTCGCGTTGTCGTCGGCCCCGGGCGTGCCCCACACCGTGTCGTAGTGGGCCCCCGCCACCACGAGCCCGGCCGCCTCGTCCCGGCCCGGAAGGGCCGCGATCACGTTGTGGTAGGTGCGCCCGCCGTACGGGACGTCCTGGTACCGGGGCGCGTAGCCGGCGTCGCGGAGGGTCCCGGCGATGGAGTCCCGGGCCCGAACCAGGGCCTCGGGCTCCTCGGCGCTTCGCGGCCCGATCCGGACCGCGAGTTCCTCCACGTGGTCCCGAAGCGACCGGGCCGCGGGGCCGCCCGCCCGGACCGGCCCGGGGGCGGGCGCGAGAAACCGCACCTTCAGGAGCGAATAGGCCAGGAAGCAGACCAGGACGAACACGATCGCCAGGGGCGCGAGAACCAGCACCCGGACCACGGTCCCACGCCCCGGCTACCGGGCCGCCCCCACCTCCCCCTCGGCCGCCGCCATCTCCACCAGGGGCACCCGCCAGCCCGGCCGGTCGAGATACTCGTCGGCCACCTCCTGGGGCAGGCTCCGGTACAGGAGCCGGGCGCTCACCCGGAACGGCCCCTGCGCGTCGTCGGGCAGGCGGATCTCGTACCGTTCGGTCCGGGTTGACCGGGGCGGGATCGAGGTGTCCTCGGCGATCGCGGCGATCCGCCAAGGCTTCCAGGCGGGCCGGCCCTCGGCGTCCACGGCCCGGGCCCCGAACCGACGGGCGGCCGGATCGCGCCGCCCCCGGTCGTCGAGCCCCCCGCTCCGGAACAGGACGGCCCCCTCGCGCCCCAGGTCCTCCACCACCACCTCGAGCCACATCTCCCGCAGCTCCGTCATGGAGGTGGGCAGGTTGTGGCCGGCCCGGGCGTTCTCCACCCCCACGGCCACCTCGAGCACCCGGCCGGGCGCGGCGCCGTCGGGGAGTTCGAGGCGGAGCCGGGCGGCGCTCTGGAGCCGGAGCCGGGCGTCGTTGGCGTGGCCCCAGTGGTTGAGGAGCGTCGGGATGGCGGCGTTCGCGCCCGTGAAGTCGTGGTCGAAGAACGGGGAGCGCACCGTGTCGAAGCTGCTCGTGAGCCCCCGCCGCACGGCCTTCTCCAGGGTGTCGGCCACCCGGGCCGCCACCTCGGGGGGCACCATGTGGCAGTCCTGGCACTGGATCCCGGCCCGGGCGTACTCGCTACGCTTCCACTCCTCGTAGGTCCGGGCGATCTCGGTCTCGTTCACCGGGTGGAACACGTTGTGGCAGGCGCCGCAGAACTCGCTCTGGGTGTGGATGTCGGAGTAGGCCGTGGCGTGGAACGAGCTGTGGGCGTCGGCGTAGGGCCCCCGTTTCGGCCCCTCGGGCTCCACGGCGAGGCCCGAGTTCCCCGGGTTCCCCCCCTTTTCCAGGAGCTTCACCCCCACCACCGAGTGGCAGAAGTCGCAGGTGACCCCCTCGTCGGCCCGGGGGTCGATCACGATCTCCCCGCTGTCGCGGATCCAGACCTGCTCCGTGAGCGCCCCCACCGGGGCGTGGCATCCCGCGCAGAACCGGTCGGTGGCGCCGGCCGTGTCCCGGGAGGCCTCCCGCCACAGGGCCCGGTAGAGCGGGTCGGCCAGGGCGTTGGCGTGCATGGAGCCCCGCCACTGCTCGTACTGGACCGGGTGGCAGTAGCCGCAGGTGTCGGCCGAGGTGAACTGGCCCGGCGTGGCGGGCATCCCCGTGGTGGTGTTCAGGATCTTGGGGTAGAAGACCGGCTCGGCCGCCAAGGCCGGGAAGCCGAACACGAGGGCGAGGACCAGGGTGACGGGTCGCATGGGGGCCTCCCTATCTACGAGGAACCACCCCCACGGTACCAGGATCCGCCCGCGTCGCAACGAAGCCGCGCTCCCCTCCGAGGGTGAAGACACCGGGCGGGCGCCCCGCGAGGGTCAGCGTTTCCAGTCGATCCGGCCGCCGGGCAGGAAATAGAGGAGAAGCATCGTGCCCCCGGTCACGGTGGGGACGTGGTCCGATCCCTCGCCGAACACCACCCACCCCTCGGCCTGGCCGTCGAAGGCCGCGCCCGGATCCTTCGCGAAGCACAGATTGATCTCCCCCGAGGTGTGGCGGTGCCACACGCCCGGGCCGCCCAACTCCACGGCGTCCACCGAGAACCCGGCGGTCGCTTCCGAGGGCTTCGCCACCCGGGAAAACCGGGCGCCCCCCGCCTCCCGGTCGCACAGCCAGCCCTCGGCCACCCCCTGTTCCACCAGGGCGCGGATCCGGGTGACGATCTCGCCCGAGGGCGGAAACCGCTCCTCCAGCCGGGCCCGGGCCTCCTCGGGCCGGGTCAGGTCGAGCTCGGGGAGCACCTCGAACACCGGGGCCAACGCGTCGAGCAGATCCTGGACCGCCATGGGTTCCTCCGTTCCGCCCCTTCCGGGGGCGCGGGCAGGGGTTGCCGGTGTCGGACCATCCTACCCCGGTTCCCCGGACTGTCCACCCCGCAGCGCCCGCCACACGGGCCGGTCGAGGAAGCTCCCCGGGGCGTCGGCCTCCATCCGCCGGAACAGGGGGTACGGCATCGCGAAGCTCAACACCCGTTCCCCCAAGCTCCGCCGCACCTGGAGGCGGGCCGAGAGGTCCAGGAGACCCAGCACCGCGCGGGGGTGCTC
>CAZUYO010000341.1:0-3226 GCA_964624725.1 uncultured Thermodesulfobacteriota bacterium | reverse complement strand
GCGCAGGACGACGGCCACGGGGAACTCCGGGGGGACCGGTGACGGGTGATGGGTGATCGGTGACGCGTGATCGGTGACGGGTGACGCGTGACGGGCGGCGACCGACGACCGACGACCGATCCTAATACAGAATCTGGCTCAGGAACAGCTTGGTGCGCTCGTGCCGGGGGTTGTCGAAGAACTCGTGGGGGGTGTTCTCCTCCACGATCTGGCCCGCGTCCATGAAGATGACCCGGTCGGCCACGCTCTTCGCGAACCCCATCTCGTGGGTCACCACGAGCATGGTCATGCCCTCCTCGGCGAGCTCGATCATGACGTCGAGCACCTCCTTGACCATCTCGGGGTCCAGGGCCGAGGTGGGCTCGTCGAAGAGCATGATCTTGGGCTTCATGCACAGGCTCCGGGCGATCGCGACCCGCTGCTGCTGCCCCCCCGAGAGCTGGCCCGGGTACTTCTTGGCCTGGTCGGCGATCCGGACCTTCTCGAGGAAGTGCATGGCCATCTCCTCGGCCTCGCGCTTGGGCATCTTGCGCACCCAGATCGGGCCCAGGGTCAGGTTCTCCAGGATCGTGAGGTGGGGAAACAGGTTGAAGTGCTGGAACACCATGCCCACCTCGGCCCGGATCCGCTCGATGTTCTTCACGTCGTTGGTCAGTTCGATGCCGTCCACGATGATCCGGCCCCGCTGGTGCTTCTCGAGCCGGTTGATGCACCGGATCAGGGTGGACTTGCCCGAACCCGAGGGCCCGCAAATGACGATCCGCTCCTTGGGGGCGACCTCCAGGTTGATGTCGTTCAGGACGTGCAGGTCCCCGAACCACTTGTGCACGTGGATCATCTGGATGATCGCCTCTTCGGGCGATTTGACGGGGGCGGACGCCTCGGGGGCGCGGGCCATCGTGGACCTCCTACCGGGTGCGGCCGGGGGTGAGCTCCCGCTCGAGCCGGCGGCTGTAGCTCGACATGGAGAAGCAGCCCAGGAAATACAACAGCGCCAGGAACAGGTAGGCCTCCGAGCTGAACCCCATCCACTGGGGGTTCGACAGCGTGGCCTTGGTGGTGTTCAGGATCTCGTAGAGCCCGATGATCACGACGAGGGAGGTGTCCTTGAACGCCGACACGAGCACCCCCACCGTGGGCGGGATCACGATCTTGAGGGCCTGGGGCAGGATGATGAGCCGCATGGTCTGCACGTAGTTGAGCCCCAGGGACTCGGCCGCCTCGTACTGCCCCCGGGGGATCGCCTGGAGCCCGCCCCGCACCACCTCGGCGATGTACGCCGCGGTGAAGAGGATGATCGCGGCAAGGGCCCGGAGGATCTTATTGACGGTCATGCCCTCGGGCAGGAACAGGGGGAACATGACCGACGACATGAAGAGCAGGCTGATGAGCGGCACGCCCCGGATGAGCTCGATGTAGGCCACGCACAGGCTCTTCACGGCCGGCATCCGGGACCGCCGGCCCAGGGCCAGCACCACCCCCAGGGGGTAGGCGGCCACCATGCCGAACACCGAAAGGAGCAGGGTGAGCGGCAGGCCGCTCCATTTCTCGGTCTCGACCACGGGGAGCCCGAACACCCCGCCCCGCATGAGAAACCCCATGACGACCAGGGCCCCGAACCAGACCCACCCGAGCCGCCGGTTCCACCGGGTGCGCTCCTTGGAGTACCACAGAAGCCCCAGGAGCATGGCCATGGCCAGGGCCGGCCGCCACTGCTCGGGGTGGGGGTAGAACCCGAACAGGATGAACCGGAGGTTCTTCGTGACCACCGACCAGCAGGCCCCGCCCCCGGCCCGGCAGGCCTCGGACGTGGAGTACCACAGGGCGTCCCAGAACGCCCACCGGACGAACCCGGGCAGCACCGCGGCCAGGCCCGCCACCGTGATCACGGTGAGGACCGTGTTCCACCAGGTGCTAAACAGGTTCACCTTCATCCAGCCCCAGACCCCGAGCCGGGTCGAGGGCGGGCGTACCGTCTGGGCAGGGGCTTCGGCGCTCACCGTTCCACCAGCGCGATCCGCTTGTTGTACCAGTTCATGAAGGCCGAGGTGGACAGGCTGAACATGAGGTACACCACCATGATCAGCACCACCCCCTCGATGGCCTGGCCGGTCTGGTTGATCGTGGTGTTGGCCACCGACACGAAGTCCGGAAACCCGATGGCCACCGCCAGCGACGAGTTCTTCGTGAGGTTGAGCATCTGGCTCGTCAGCGGGGGCACGATGACCCGCAGGGCCTGGGGCAGGATCACCAGGTTCAGGGTCTGGCCCGGGGTGAGCCCCAGGCTCATGGCCGCCTCGGTCTGGCCGTGGCTCACCGACTGGATGCCGGCCCGCACGATCTCGGCCACGAAGGCCGAGGTGTAGAGCACGAGGCCCAGGAGGAGCGCCGCGAACTCGGGGCTCAGGGCGAGCCCGCCCCGGAAGTTGAACCCCTTGAGCACGGGCACGCTCACGGCCGTCGGCGCCCCCCCGAGCCACCACCCGAGAACCGGGAGTCCCACGAGGAGCCCCAGGCCCACCCGGAACGTGGGGAAGATCTTTCCGGTGGCCTCCTGGCGCCGGCGGGCCCACCGGCGGATCGCCCACACGAGCAGGCAGGCCACCAGGAACGCCACGGCCGCCCACCGGTAGGCCGGGTGACCCTCGGGCACCGGCAGGAGGAGCCCCCGGTTGCACAGGTACACCCCGGGCAGGGGGTGCAGGGCCTGGCGGGGGGAGGGCAGGATCTCGTTGAACAGGGCGTACCAGAAGAAAAGCTGCAGGAGCACCGGCACGTCCTGGAGGGCCTCGATGTACCCCCCGGCCAGCCGGGAGACGAGCCAGTTGGACGACAGCCGGGCGATGCCCACGAAGGTGCCCAGGATCACGGTGAGCACGATCCCGATGAACGAGACCCGCAGGGTGTTGAGCACCCCCACCCACAGGGCCTTCAGATACGTGTCGGCCGCCGAGTAGGGGATGGGGGACTCCCCGATCTCGAACCCGGCCTCCCGGCCCAGGAACCCGAACCCGGTCGCGATGTTCTGCCGGGCCAGGTTCGCCTGGACGTTCTGGAACAGGTAGTAGCCCACGGCCAGCACCACGGCGAGGACCGCGGCCTGGAAGGCCAGGGACCGGAACGCCGGATCGTTCCAGAAGCGGGTGGCGCCGGCGGGGGCGTCAGCGGGTCGGGCCATGGGGTCTCGGTTGCGTCGGGGATCGAGGGGCAAGGGAGGGGGCCGGGC
>CAZUYO010000340.1:0-3256 GCA_964624725.1 uncultured Thermodesulfobacteriota bacterium | reverse complement strand
GCCCCCTTCCCCTCCCGGGGCCGCCGCCCCCGAGCGGCCCTTCGCCCTGCAGGTGGGCATGTTCCGCAGCCAGCTCTACCGGGAGGAGATGGAGGCCCGGCTGCGTCGGCTCGGGCTCCCCGTGTTCTTGCGCCGCACCCAGCGGAGGTCGAAGGGGTTTCGGGTCGCCCTCGAACCCGGGGGCGATCCGAACGCCGCCCGGGCGGCGCTGGCCGAGGCCGGGTATGAGGTGGAACCGGAGGGGGAGATCCTGGCCTACTTCTACCTGGGGAAAGAGGCCAAGAAGGCGGCCGGCGTTCTGCGAAAGCGGGGGGTTCCCGCCCGGGTCGAACCCTACGAGGGCCCCTTCCCCGTGTGGACCGTGTACGCCGGGCCGTTCACCCGGAAGGAGGCCGAGGCGGCCCGGGCCGCGTTGCAAAAGGAGGGGGTCCGGGCGTACCTGAGGGAGCGCCCGTGAGCGAGGTCGACCGCTGGGCCGGGCCGGACGCCCCCCCCGAGGCGAGGCTCGCCGCGGCCCGGGGCCTGGTGCCCCTTCCGCCCCGGGACCTGGTGGAGGCCCTCGCGGCGCTGGCCGAAGACCCCGACCCGCGCGTGCGGGCCGAGGCCGCCCGCACGTGGGACGGGCTTCCGGCGGCCGTCCTCCGGGGAGCCCTGGACGACCCGGGGCTCTCCCCGCGCGCCCTGGAGCACCTGGCCCGGCGCAAGGACCTCCCCCGGACCGTCCTCTTGGGGCTCCTCAGCCACCCGCGCCTCACCCCCGGGGCGGCGGCCCCCTTCGCGGACTCCGGGGATCCCGAGGTCGTGGCCCGGCTCGCCCGGAACCAGCGGTTCCTGCTGGGGTGTCCCGACCTGGGCCGACGGCTCCTGGCGAACCCGGCCCTCGCGCCGGGGGAGCGAAGCCGCCTCGAGAGCCTGTTGGGCGAGCCGGCTCCGGCGCCGGACGAACGAGCGGCCGTCCCCTCCGGTCCGGAACCTCCCGCCGACGAGGGGGCGGATCCGGGGGACGACGCCGGGGCAGACGACGAGCCGCTCCCCCCGGCCCTGCCGCCTGCGCTCCTCGACGACGGGGCCGAGGAACCCCAGACCGAGGCCGAGCGGGAGAACCTCTACCAGATGGTCCGGTCGCTCTCGGTGGCCCAGAAGATCAAGCTCGCCATGCTCGGGTCCAAATCGGCCCGGCGGCTCCTGGTGCGCGACCGGAACAAGGCGGTGGTGCGGGCCGTGGTCCAGAGCCCCAAGATCCGGGAGGACGAGGTGCTCGCCATCGCCCAGGACCGCACCGTGGCCGAGGAGGTCATCCGGATGATCCTCCAGCGCCGCGACTGGATGAAAAGCTACCCGATCCGGCTCGCCCTGTGCCAGAATCCCAAGACCCCGCTGCCCCGGGCCCTGCGGCTCCTGGAGACCCTCCAGGACCGGGACCTCCGCCAGATCTCGAAGAGCCGGAACGTGCCGAGCCCGGTGTCGAGCGGCGCCACCCGGGTCCTGGCCCGGCGGGGCAAGATCTGATCGCGATGGGCTCCCCCCGGGGCGCTGCCCGGGGGGAGCCGAGGGAGAGAACCGATGGCCGAAATCGTTTCCATCAACGTGAGCAAAACCAAGGGGGTCCGGAAAACCCCGGTGGACGCCGTGGAGATCGGGCCCGAAGGGCTCGCGGGCGACGCCCACGCCGGCGACTGGCACCGCATGGTGAGCCTGCTTGCCCTGGAGAGCGTGGACAAGATGCGCGCGGCCGGGCTCGACGTGAACCCCGGGGACTTCGCCGAGAACCTGACCACCCGGGGCCTCGACCTCCTGGCCCTGCCCCTGGGCACCCGGCTCCGGGTGGGCGACGAGGTGGTGCTGGAGCTCACCCAGCACGGCAAGGAGTGCCACACCCGCTGCGCCATCTACTACCAGGCGGGCGACTGCGTGATGCCCCGGGAGGGGGTGTTCGCCAAGGTGATCCGAACGGGCACCGTGCGGGTGGGGGATCCGGTGGAGGTCCTCGGACCGGAGGAAGGGCCGTGAGCCGGGCGTGGCGGGTGGGGATCCTGACCCTCTCCGACCGGGGGGCCCGGGGGGAGCGGGAGGACCTGTCGGGGCCTGCCATCCGGGAGGTGCTGGCCGAAGGGCCCTACCGGGTGGAGCGCTACGACGTGATCCCCGACGACCGGGAGCGCATCGCCTCCACCCTGATCGCCTGGGCCGACGGGGGAGGGCTCGACCTCATCCTCACCACCGGGGGAACCGGGGTGGCCCCCCGGGACGTGGCCCCCGAGGCCACCCGGGACGTGATCGACCGGGAGGTGCCCGGCATGGCCGAGGCCATGCGGTGGGCGAGCCTCCAGAAAACCCCCCACGCCATGATCTCCCGGGCCGTGGTGGGCATCCGGGGGACGGTGCTCATCGTGAACCTGCCCGGAAGCCCCAAGGCCGCCCGGGAGAACCTGGAGGTGCTCCTGCCGGCCCTGCCCCACGCCATGGAAAAGATCCAGGGGGACCCCTCGGAATGCGGCCAAGGCTGACCCCGGCGCTCCTCCCGCTGCTCCTCTGGCTCGGGGCCTGCGCGTCCCTGCCCTGGCCGGCCCAGGCCCCGCCCCGGGTGCTCCACCCCCAGGTGGGCCGGGTCGAGGGGGAGGCCTGGCTTCGGCCGCGCCACGCCCGGGAAGCCCGGCCCCTGACCGGGCCCGTGCTCCTGGAACCCGGCGACACCGTGTTCACGGGCCCGGCCGGCAAGGTGGAGCTCCTCCTGCCCGAGGGTGCGGTCCGGCTCTTCGGGGACGCCGAGGTCCGGGTTCCCTTCGCCTTCGAGGGCCGCACCCCGGTGTGCCGGGAGCTTCGGGTCGAGCAGGGGGAGGTGCTGGTGCGGCGCTGGGCCGAGGCCCCGTTCCAGGTGCGCACCGACGCCCTGGAGCTCGACCTGCCCCGCCCCGTGACCGTGCTCGTGGCCCGCCGGGGGGAAACCGAGGTCGTGGAGGGCCTCGAGGGGGAGGCCGAGGCCCGAAACGTCTCCGTCCGCGGCCAGACCGTGATCCGGCTGAAACCCGGCATCCACGCCGCCCTCGCCGTGCGCGAGGCCCGCCTCGAGGTCGAGACCCGCCGGCTCCCCAACCGCTGGGCCCAGTGGGAAAAACCCGGCGTCTTCACGGCCGGCGCGCTCCCGCCGCCTGCTCCCCAGGCCCCGCCTTCCCAGGACTGACCTCCCACCTCTCCCGATCTTACCGGCCGCGCCGGTACCGGCGGGCGCGGGCGAGGTTTTTCCGGTCGGGGCCCT
>CAZUYO010000339.1:0-3259 GCA_964624725.1 uncultured Thermodesulfobacteriota bacterium | reverse complement strand
CTGACCCCTGACCATGAGCCGCATCCACCGCATCCGCGTGGTCAACGTGGGCCACGAAGACGCCTACTACCCCGACCTGGTCCTCGAGTTCGGGGGCGAGGACACCCTGGTGTGCCTCGCGAACGGGGGCGGGAAGACGACGCTCCTGCACCACGTGCTCCAGGTGGTCCGGCCGGGGGCCCAGATCGACCGGCGCCGCATCGCCGACTACTTCGGGGGCCGCCGCCGCACCGTGCACGTGGCCATCGAGTTCGTGCTCGACGAGAAGGCCGGGGCCCTCCTCCGGGACGACCCGCCCCTCCTCCTGGCCGGGGTGTGCTTCGAGAACCGCTCCGACGGCGACGGGCTCGACCGCCTCACCTACACCTGCGAGTACCCCCGGAGCCTCCTGGACCGGGTGGAGGGCAAGGGCCTCGTCCACCCCACCGACCCCCCGACGCTTGCCACCCTGCCCCTGACCCTGGCCGCGGACGGCGGCCGGCGGGTCACCACCCTCCGGGAGCTGCGCCAGGCGCTGCGGGAGGGGGGGCAGGTGAGCGTGTACCGGGCCGACCAGGCCCGGG
Source organism: uncultured Thermodesulfobacteriota bacterium (assembly GCA_964624725.1). Lineage (GTDB taxonomy): Bacteria > Desulfobacterota > Deferrisomatia > Deferrisomatales > Deferrisomataceae > Deferrisoma. Next base: position 2,696 of record CAZUYO010000339.1, on the reverse strand, counting down.
AGTACGAGGAGAAGCTCCGCAGCTACCACATCGAGCGCGAGACCTGGGAGGGCATGGTCCGGATCAACCGGGTCGAGGGGGGGCTCAAGCACTACTTCGAGACCGTGAACTCGGTGGAGAAGCTCGTGCGCGAGCACTTCCTGCCGGCCGTGCTCGATCCCGGCGAGGAGGCCACCCTGCGGGAGGCCGTGCGCCAGATCGCCGAGAGCGCGGCCGAGCTGCCCCGGCTCGAGGCCGAGGTGCGGCTGTGCGACGCGTACCTGGAGCGGTTCCGGGCCCTCCGGGAGGCGAGCGCCGCGGCCGAGGAGGCCCGGGCGGCCCACGAGACCCTGGGCCGGGAGGCCGCGCGGCTCGGGGCCCGGCTCGCGGCCACCGAGGAGAAGGCCCGGGCCGAGGAGGCCCGGGCCCGGGAGGCCCTGGAGGCGGCCCGGGAGGCCGAGCGGGAGGCCCGGGCCCGGCACGAGGCGTTCGCGTGGTTCCGGCTCCGCCGCGACCTGGCCGAGGCCGGGGCGGCCGAAGCCGAAGCCCGGGCGGCCCTGGCCGCCGCCGAGGAGGGGGTGGCCGCGGCCCGGCGCGCCCGGGCCGAGGTGGAGGCCCTGGACCTCGCGGTGCAAAACCACCGGGATCTCGCCCGGGTGGAGGCCTGGCGGGCCGAACGGGCCCTCAAGCTCCGGGGGCGCGAGGAGGTCGAGGCCGCCTGGCGCGAGGCGGCCGGCCTGGCCGACGGGGCCCTGGCCCGGGCCCTGGAGCGGGCCGAGGCCGAGGTCCGGGCCCTCGAGACCCGAAAAGGGGCGCTCGACGCCGAACGCGGGGAGTTGCTCGAGCGGCGCCGGGCCCTCGAGGCACAGGCCGCCGCGGCCCAGGAGGACCTCGGCCGCCTGCGGGAATGGCTCCGGCTCGCCGGGGCGGAGGAGGCGGCCCTGGCCGACCTCCTGGCCGGCCGGGCCCCGGAGGAGGCCCTGGAGGCCCTGGCCGACGAGATCGAGGCCGCCCGGCAGGAGGCCGCCGGGGCGGAGGCGCGGGCCGAGGCGGCCGAGGCCGAGGCCCGGGACCGGGACGGGGAGGCCTCGGCCCGCCGGGAGGAGGCCGCCCGCCACGACGCCCGGGCCGCCGGGCTCGAGGAGAAGCTCGCCGAGGCCGAGGCCGCCGCGGCCGACCTGGCGCCGGTGCTCTCCCGGTGGGGGTGCGAGCCCACGCTGCCGTACCGGGAGCGCGAGGCCGCGCTCCGGGCCGTGGACGAGGCCCTCGCCGACCGGCGCGACCGGCTCCTCGCGGCCCAGGCGGCCCACGCCCGGGCCGAGCGGGAGGTGGCCTTCGTGGCCGGCGAGGAGGCGCCGCTGCCGGCCGAGGACCTCCTGGCCGTGCGCCGGGCCCTGGAGGAGGCCGGCATCGCCACCGAACTCGGGGCCCGGTGGCTCCGGCGGGTGCCCGCCGAGGCACGGGACGCCGTGCTCGGCCGCTGGCCGTTCGTGGCCCACGGCCTCGTGGCCGAAAGCCGGGGCGCCTGGAGCCGGTTCCTGGACCGGGGGGCCGAGGTCCTGGCGTCCCTCGACCTGCGGGCCGCCGTGCCCGTGGTTTCGCCCCAGCTCCTGGACGAGGCCCTCCGGGCCGGCGCCCCCGAGGGGGCGGCCGAGGGGCTCGTGGTGCTGGCCGGCGGGGCGGGGTTCCCCCTGCCCCGGGCGAGCGCGGCCCTGTGGGACCCGGCCGCGTTCGAGGCGTTCGCGGCCGGGGTGCGGGAGCGGGCGGCCGAGGCGGCGGCCGGGGTGGAGCGGGCCCGGGCCTCCTGGGAGGAGGCCGCGGCCGACCGGGAACGGCTCGCCCGTTTCTACGACCGCTTTCCGGAACCCCGGGTGTCCGGCTGGTCGCGGGAGCGCGACGAGGCCCGGGCCGCGGCCGGGGAGGCCCGGCGGGCGGCCGAGCAGCTTTCGTCCCGGGCCGAGGCGCTGCGGGCCGAAGCCCGGGCGGCCCGGGAGGCGGCCGCCGGGGCCCGGGACCGGGGCCGCCGGGCCGAGGGGGATCTCGCCCGGGTGAGGGCCTACTGGGAGCGGTTCGGCCGGGAGCGCCCCGGCGTGGAGGCCCGGGAGGCCGAGCGGGCGGCAAAACTCGAGGAACTCCGGGCCGAGCGGGCGGACCTGGAGCGGCGGCTCGCCCGGGTGGAGGCGGACCTGGCCCGGCTCGGGGAGGAGCAGGCCTCGCTGGCCCACCGCCTCGCCGACCTCCGGCGGGAGCGGGCCGAGCTGGCCGCGCCGGAGTCCCGGGAGCCCCCCGGGGAGGCCGACCTGGCCGAACTCCTGGCCCGGGCCCGGGCGGCCCGGGAGGCCTTCCTGGGCCGGGCCCGGGAGGTGGGGGAGATCGACGAGCGGATCCGCGACACCCTGGCCCGCGTCGAGGAGCGGCGGGGGACCATCCGGGGCCTGGGGGTCGAGGAGCCCCCGGCCGAGCGGGTGGCGGCCGAGGCCGGGCGGTGGGATCCGGTGGCCCGGCGCCGGCAGGCCGACGAGGGCCTCCGGGCGGCCGACAAGGCCCTGGCCGGGGCGCGGGAGGCCCACGAGGCGGCCCGGGCGAAGGCCCAGGACCTCCGGGACCGCCTCGGCCGGTTGGCCGGGGAGTTCCGGGGCCGCCACGGGGCCGAGGTGGAGGTGGCCCTGGACCCGGCCTGGGACGCCCTGGACCGGGCCGACGAGGTGGGCACCCAG
>CAZUYO010000338.1:0-3262 GCA_964624725.1 uncultured Thermodesulfobacteriota bacterium | reverse complement strand
TTGGCGAGTTCCAGGCGGCCGGCCCAGCGGTCCTCCAGGGCCTCCCGCAGGGCCGGGTACCGGCCCGCGCGAAGCCCCGGGTCCTCGGCCAGCACCCGGGCGGCGAGGTCCCGGGCCGTCTGGAGGAGCCGCCCGTCCCGCAGGATGTTCCCGATACGGAAATCCGGCAGGCCCGACTGCCGGGTGCCCAGGAAGTCCCCCGGCCCGCGGATCCTAAGGTCCTCCTCGGCGATCCGGAACCCGTCGGTGGTGGAGGCGAGCACCCGCAGCCGCTCCCAGCCGTCCTTGCCCGTCTCCCGGCCCGCCACCAGGACGCAGTAGGACTTCTCGCCGCCCCGCCCCACCCGGCCCCGCAGTTGGTGGAGCTGGGCCAGGCCGAACCGCTCGGCGTGCTCCACCACCATGACCGTGGCGTTCGGGACGTCGATCCCCACCTCGATCACCGTGGTGGACACGAGCACCTGGATCTCCCCGGCCGCGAAGGCCCCCATCACGGCCTCCTTCTCCTCGGGCCGCATCCGGCCGTGCAGGAGCCCCACCTTGAGGTCCGGGAACACCTCGGCCTGGAAATGCTCGGCCATGGTGGTGGCGGCCTTGAGATCCAGGGCCTCGCTCTCCTCCACCAAGGGATACACCAGGTAGGCCTGCCGGCCCCGGGCCGCCTGGTCGCGCACGAACGCGTACACCCGGGGCAGGTCCTTCTCCCGGACGACCCGGGTGGCGATGGGCTGGCGGCCCGGCGGGAGCTCGTCGATCACCGAGAGGTCCAGGTCGCCGTACACGGTGAGGGAAAGGCTCCGGGGGATGGGGGTGGCGGTCATCACGAGGAGGTCGGGGTTTTCGCCCTTCCGGAGGAGCCCGGCCCGCTGGAGCACCCCGAACCGGTGCTGCTCGTCCACCACCACGAACCCCAGCCGGTGGAACGCCACGGACTCCTGGATGAGGGCGTGGGTACCCACGACGAGCGGGAGCGCCCCGGTGCGGAGCCCCTCGAGGATGGCCTCCCGCTCGGCCTTGGGGGTGGAGCTCGTGAGGCATGCCACCTCGACCCCGATGGGCCGGCACAGCCGCCGGAGGTTGAGGCCGTGCTGCTCGGCCAGGATCTCGGTGGGGGCCATGAGGGCCGCCTGGTACCCCGACTCCACGGCCATGAGCGCGCTCAGGAGCGCCACCAGGGTCTTGCCGCTCCCCACGTCGCCCTGGAGCAGCCGGTGCATGGGCCGGGGGGCCTCCATGTCGCGCCGGATCTCGCCGAGCACCCGGCGCTGGGCTGCGGTGAGTTCGAAGGGGAGCCTTTTGAGCAGGGGCTTGATGAGCCGGAAATCCGGCCGGAAGGCGATGCCCCGGGCCGGCCCCTGGCCCTCGCGGCGCAGAAGCAGGCCCAACTGGAGGAAGAAGAACTCCTCGAGCACGAGCGCCCGGCGGTGCCGGGCCACCCAGCGGGGGAGGTCGGGCCCGCCCCGGCTGGGGAAATGCACCTCCCGGTAGGCCTCGGCCATGGGGGGGAGGCCAAGCTCCTCGGCCAGGGGCTCGGGCACCAGGTCCACCACGGCCGGCAGGGCCTGGGCCAGGGCCGCCTCCAGGATGCGGCGCAGGGCCTTGGGATGGACCCCCTCCACCTCGGAGTACACCGGCACCACCCGCTCGAGCCCGCCCGGGTCGTCGCCGGGGTCGAGGGGCTCGAGCTCCGGGTGGTCGATCTCGGGCCGGCCCTGGAACACCCGCACGGTGCCGGAGCCGGCCACCTCGGTGCCGGGCCGGAACCGGTCCTGGAGCCACCGGAAATTGCCCCGGAACCATTTGAGGGTGACCCACCCCGACCCGTCGGTGACCCGGGCCTCCAGGACCCGGCGGCGGTGGTAGTCCCTGACCCCGATCGCCTCGATCCGGGCCCGGAAGGCGGCGGTTTCGCCCGGCACCAGGCGATGGAGCGGGGTCGGCCGGGTGCGGTCCTCGTGACGAAGGGGCAGGAACACGAGCGCGTCGCCCAGGGTCCTCAGGCCCTTGCGGCCGAGCTTCTCCGCCACCTTCGGGCCCACGCCCCGCACCGCCGTGAGCGGGGTGGCGAGCACCGAGCGCATGTGGCGGTACGAGGCGAGATCGGCCGGCCGGCGCACCGGGTCAGAACCTCCAGGGCTCGATCTCCGGATCCGCGAGCTTCCGGGCCCGCACCGTCTCGGGCAGGTCGTCGGGCGCGGGGCCCACCCCGACCTCGTGCTCGTCCCCGGCCTTGGGGCAGTACCGCAGAAGCACCCCGGCCGCGGCCTCGAGGTCGGCCGGGTCGCGGAGCCGCAGGAGCCCCAGGGGCCCCGGCACCTCCCGGGCCTTGAGGAACCGGTCGCCCTCCCGGGCCAGGGCGGCCACGGCCCGGTTCTCCCCCTGGTTCCGGCCCAGGGTGAGCCAGCTCCCCCCCGGCAGCCGAAACGGCCGGCCGGCGAGCAGGAGCCGCACGTCCTCCGAGGAGCGCTCCTCGGCCGGCACCTCGTCGAAGTACCGGCGCACCCGGTTCGCCAGCGTGGGATCGGTGAGGTAGCACCCCCCGGCCGGGCTCGGGTACTCCGTGATCCCCAGCTTGGCGGCGAGTTCCATCTGGGGCTTGCGCGTTCGCCCCCGGAACCCGTAGAGCCGGCTCCGGTCCACCCAGCCGTGGCGCTCGGGCGCGGTGATGGGCAGGAGCTGGGCCGACAGGGGCCGGAGGATGAGCTCCCGGGCCCCCGACTGGCGGGCCACGGCGTTCATGGCGTCGCGGCGCTGGCTCATGGGCCGCTGCCCCAGGACCTCGCCGGTGATGAGGAACCGGGCCCCCTCCTCTTTCATGATCTCCAAGGCCTTGCGCACGAGGAAGATCTTGCAGTCGATGCAGGGGTTGAAGTTCTTGCCGTACCCGTACTTCGGGTTCGCGAGAACCTCCATGTACTCCTCGGACACGTCCACCACCCGGGCCGTGATGCCGTACTTCTCGCGGAAAAAGGCCTCCACCTCGGCCTCCCGGCCCCGCTTGTGGCCGCCGAAAAACGGGGTGATGAAGTGAAGGGCCAGGACCTCGACCCCCTGGTCCTGGACCACCCGGGTGGCGAGGATCGAGTCGAGCCCCCCGGACAGGAGGCTCACGGCCTTGACCGGCCCCTCGGGGGCCGGCGTCTGGTCGCTGGGCTTAGAGGTGTTCTCGGCGTTCACACCGTCTCCTTGGTGTCAGACGTCAGACGACAGAGGTCAGAGGTCGGCTTCAAGCCCCCCGCGGGACGCCCCCGTCTCCTTCTCC
>CAZUYO010000337.1:0-3265 GCA_964624725.1 uncultured Thermodesulfobacteriota bacterium | reverse complement strand
CGCCCGCGCGTGCCGGCATCGGCGTGCATCGCCAGGATCCGTTCTACGATGCCGGTGGTGGATTTTCCTTCCACGACAGGGATCGTGACGACCCGGCCGCCGCGCCGTTCCACCACCTCGCGGCCCACGATCGCCTCGGGGGCCCAGTCGCCCCCCTTCACGAGCACCTCGGGCCGCACGGCCTCGATGAGCCGAAGCGGGGTGTCCTCGTCGAACACCACCACGTAGTCCACGCTGGCGAGGGCGGCGAGCACCGTGGCCCGTTCGTCCTGGGTGCAAACGGGCCGGGTGGGGCCCTTGAGCCGCCGCACGCTCGCGTCGCTGTTCAGGCCCACCACCAGACAGTCCCCCAGGCGCCGGGCCGCCTCCAGATACCGCACGTGCCCCGGGTGGAGGAGGTCGAAGCAGCCGTTCGTGAACACGATGCGCTGGCCCCGCGCGCGGCGCCCGGCGAGTTCGTCCAGGACCCGGTCCAGGGGCAGGAGTTTCCGGTCGATCGGGGGGGGGGCCGGGGGGGACATGGGATGCTCCCTGGGGGCGCTCACCGTTCCAGGACCCAGGGCAGAAGCCCCTCGGCCCGCAGAACGGGCCACAGCGGGGGCGAAAGCCGCGCCTCGGTGAGGAACAGCTTTTCCCCGGCTGCCCGGGCGGGGTAGAGCCGACCGGTCAGACGCTCGTCGTCGATCACGAGGCCCGGCACCCGCAACCGGACGGCCTGCCCGGCCGGGGCCTCCACCGTGGCCGCGGCGTGGGGAATCCCGAGGAGGGCCAAGACGTCCCGGAGCACGGCCAGGTCCGCCGTGGCCTTGGACCACCGCACCGTGAAGTACCCCGCGCGGCGAAGCAGCGTGTCCACCCGGTCGGAGCCGGGGGGGGGCACCGCGTAGTCGAGGCCGGACCACCGGAACCAAAGCTCCGGCCGGACCCGGTATCGAACGCCGCCCGCGAGGTCCAGCTCGAGCTCCGGCCGCACCCGGTGGGGCACGCCCAGGGCCGAGAGGAGCGCGGCGGCCCCCGCGGCCCGGTCGGCCATGGGCAGAACCGATGCCTGGAACCCCGGGCCCTCCCCGGCCCCGCCGGCCGGGAGGGCCGTGCCGAGTCGGTGGAGCTCCATGCCGAGGCGGCGCACCTCCGCGGCGAGCGCCGGCACCACCTCGGCTCCGGCGCGCAGGAACACGTGGATCTTCCCCTCCCAGAGGTCCTCGGGCCGGGGCACCACGGTCCACCGGGCCAGGATCCAGAGCTCCGCCCCGCCCCCCAGGGCCACCGTGCGGGGCCCCTCGGTGAGCTCGTGGAACCCCAGGCGGGGCAAGAGCCGCCCGAGCTGGGTTTCGGGATCCGGGTCCACCCCCCGCACCACCCCGTAGCCCCAGGTCCGCTCCACCTCAGTGGCGAGGGCCGCGGCCAGCCGTTCGCCGGGATCCAGGAGCACCTTCCGGCCCGAAGGGCCGGTCACGAGCGGAAAGTCCTTGGCGGGGAGCCGGAGCGTCCTGCCCCGGCCCAGGGGCAGGAACGTCTCCCCGGTGTCCGTGACCCGGCAGCCCAGCTCCCGGAGGAGGCCCAGGACCGTGGCGTGGGAGGGAGGGACCTGGACGGGCTTGGGTGGGGCCCCCTCCGGGTTTGCGACCTCGGGGGGAATGCGGAGCCGCTGGCCGACGTAGAGGCGATTCAGGTCCCGGATGCGGGGGTTCGCCTTGGCCACCGCCTCGAGGGCCCGGGGCATCTCGTCGCGGGTGACCCCGAACCGTTGCGTGAGAACCTTCCACAGACTGTCCCCGGGCTGCACCGTGTACGTCTGCTCCCGGGGCGATTCCTCCTGCGGGGCCAGGCGTTCCTCGATCTTGAACGGCACCCTCACCCGCTGGCCCGGCCGGAGCCGGTCGGGGTCGACGCCGGGGTTGAGCTCCCGAAACGCCTCCACGAACGTCGGTAAGGCCTCGGCGTCCACCCGGTACTCGGTGCGGAGGATCCTCCAGAGGCTCTCCCCCGGTTGGATCTCCCGGGTTTCCGCGAACACGGAGCGGTTTCCCCGCCGCTCCACCGAGAGGGTGCGCTCCAGGCGGATGGTGGTGCCCGGCGGCGGGGGGGCCTCGTCGGCCGGCCACGCGGGAACCGCGAGGGCGAGGAGGAGCGCGGCCGCCGCCCCGCGCGGTCTCACCGGCCCAGCACCTCCAGGAAACACGGGCCCCCGATCCACAGGTCGTCCTCGAAATCCTCGATGTTGGCCCAGGAGGCCGTGGCCGTGAGCACCCGGTTCGCGTCGGCCGGATCGTACTGGTACCGGAACTCGATCGGGGTGTCCTCGGCCGTGCTGGAGACCTGGATCGCGTCGGGCCCCGCGGTTTCCGCAAACCGCAACGTCCGGGAGAAGACCCCCGGGTTCTCGGTTTCCGGGATCTCCTTGTCCTCCCCGTTCACCTGGACCTGGATCGCGCCGCTCCCGGCCGCCCCCACATCGAGCACGGTCACCCGGGCGGCCGCCCCGAACCCCAGGTACCGGGTGCTGTCGATGGAGAGGAACCGGGCCACCAGGGCCTCGACCCCACCGTCGGTGCCGAACCAGACGTTTCCGGCCGGGTCCGCGAAGACCTCCAAGGTGGTTTTGGTGAGGGACGGCACAGGGGCCCCGTTGCCGTCGACGGCCTGAGCCCATTCCGAAAGGCTGGCGCCGTCCCACAGGGCGAACCAAGCCCCTTCCGTTCCCGCGGCGACCCACACCGCCCCCTCCACCGCGTCGAAGGCGAGGGCCAGGGCGTCTCCCGGATCCACGCTGTCCGGCAGGGCCGAGGTGACGCCCGGCGTGGCCGTAGGGGCGTCGGCCAGGGCGTCGGCATCGTAGGACCACACGAGGACTTGGTTGTTCGTCTCTCCCAGGGCCCAGAGGTTTCCGTCCCCGTCGAACGCGAGGTCCACGAGGGTCGTGATTCCGGCGGGCATCTGGAGGTCCGTGGGGGTTCCCCCCGAGTCCACGATTCGCACGTCCCCCCCCGCCAGGTAGGCGGCCGTGGTCGGCGAACCCGGGGGCACGGCCACGGCCGCGACCGCATCGCCCTCGGAGTACGGACTGTCCGTGGTCTCCTGGGGGGCTTCGCCTGACACGTCCCACTCCCGCAGGCCGGCGTTGGTGGCCACCCACACCCGCTGGGTTCCCGCCGACGCGAGGTCGTTCACGTGCTGGGCGTCGTCCTGCCCCTGAAACAGGGTGGCGTCTTGGGGGAGCGAAAGCCCCGAGGTCGAAAGCACCCGGCCGTACTGGAGGCCCGTG
>CAZUYO010000336.1:0-3268 GCA_964624725.1 uncultured Thermodesulfobacteriota bacterium | reverse complement strand
TGCCACGCCCTGCCAAGGTAACAAGTTTATCACTGGGCCCCTTATACAAGGGGGGCCTCCGGAACGCCCCCTGCGCGATGGGATCTGGATCCCGTCCGCACAACGGGTTTTCGCCTTCCAGCCTTCCAGCCTCCCAGCCTTCCAGCCGCAAAAGGACTCGCAGTTTCGCGTGAAGGGGCTTTTCGTCGGCGTGCCCGCCGGTTCGTTCGTCCTACCCGTCACCACATCTCCTCCACCTCGATCCGGATGCCTTGCCTGTGCTGGCCTTCGGCCACCTCCACCCCCGTGCCGTCCTCGCCCCGGAACGCCCCGACCTTCTCGCCGGGTTCGGCCGGGCCCCCCAGGCGGCTCCGGGCCCCGAACCAGTACCGGCCCGGGCCGGGCAGATACACCCGAAACCGGCCCGCCGGGTCGGTGGGCGCCGACAGGGCCGCCGGTTTCCCCACCATCCGGGGGTCGGTGAACGCGAGCACGTGGAGCCCGGCCACCGGGCGCCCCGCGGCGTCGGTCACCGTGCCCTCGGCCCAGGTGTCGGCCGCCGGGGTCGCCCGGAGGGTCTGGCCCCACACCGCCGGGTCCAGGGGCCGGAGTTCCAGGGGAGGCACCGCCACCGGACCGGGGGGCTTCACCTCCACCGCCGTTTCGGCGACCCGGTCGCCGGGTTCCAGTGCGCCATGGGATTCGCCGGTCTGGCGCCACCGGGCGGCCAGGGTGTAGGGGCCGGGGGCCAGGACGAGCCGGTAACGCCCCTCGGCGTCGGGTGTCGCGGCCGCCGCGAACCCGGGCCCCGTGGGCCGCTCGGGCCGGCCCGGGTAGGCGTACACCATCACCTCGGCCGGGGGGGCGCCCCGCACCTCCCCCTCCACCGAAACCCCGCCGGCCGGGGCCGACGAGCCGAACCCGGACGGGTCCGAAAGGGCCACGTGGGCCGTGGCCGTGCGCCCGGCGGCCACCGAAACGGGCGCCGGCTCGGCCTGGCCCCGGAGCCGCACCTGGCGGCCCGGGCGGTCCACCGTGGCCCGGGCCCAGACCCAGTAGGTGCCGGGGGGGAGTTCGAGCCGGAACCGTCCCTCCTCGTCCGTGGGGCCTTCCGCCACGGGCGGCACCGAGGGGTCCAGGTCCGGCCGGGCGTAGGCCTGCACCAGGGCGGCCGGCACCCCCCGGCCCTCCCATTCCACCGTGCCCTCGACCCGCCCCGGCCCCTCAGGGGAGGTGCAGGCGGCGAGCAGGAGGGCGAGGCCGAGAAGCCACCTCACGGCGCCCCCCTCCCGAGCCGGGGCGCGAGCCCGGCCGCCGCGAGGTAGAGGCCCGCGCCCAGGGCCAGGGTGGCCGTGTACCCGCCGTGGAGGGCGACGAGGAGCGCCCCCACCGACCCCAGCACCCCGGCCGCCCCGTTCAGGGCCCAGGCCCAGGGCAGGCACGGCCCGGTGCCGGGGCCGAGGAGCCCGAGTCCCGCCGGGAAGGGGATGCCCATGAGCACCGCGAGCGGGAGGAGGGCGATGAAGGCGAGCCCCGCCCGGCCCGCGAGGCCCCAGGGGTGGTCGGGTCGAAGCCACGCGGGCCCGAACCCCGCCCAGAGCGCGGCGGCCCCCGCCACGGCCAGAAGCACGAGGCCGAGCCGCCCCGGGGTGGGCGCGATCCGCCGGGCGCCGAGGCTCCCCAGGCCGCTTCCGCACAGGAACGCCGCGAGAACCGCGGCGGCCGCGTACACGGGGTGGGCCAGGAAGAGCACGAGCCGCTTGAGCACCCCGATCTCGACGAGCATGTATCCGGCGCCGAGGAGCGCGGCGTAGGCGAGCGCCGCCCCACCCCCGCGGGGAAGCCCGTGGCGCAGGCCCAGGGGCGCAAAGAGCCCGAGCCCCACGGCGGCCGCAAGCCCGAGGAACGCGGTGCGGAGCACGAGCACGCCCTGGTTGTCGAACCCGGCGGCCCGGTCCGGGGCGGTGAGGAAGTCGCCGGGGCGCAGGGTGTAGTAGAAGAACGGCCGGTCGTCCGTGGGGGGCGAGACGTCGTAGGGCAGCTCCGCCAGGGCCGCCCCGAGGTCCGGGGCCTCGAGGAGCCGCGCGAGGAGCCCCCCGTCGCCCTCGCCCCCGGGGTAGAGCACCCGGAACCGGTTCTCCCGGGCGAAGGCCCGGATGACGGCGTCGTCCGCGGCCGAGAACGGGGCGCGGCCCACGAGCACGCTCGCCACGGCCCGGTCGGCCACCACCCGCACGTGGGCCGCCGGGTTCGCCACCCCCTCCCGGTCCAGGAGGTCCCGGGCCAGGGCCACGAGCCGCGGGGCGCGGCGTTCCGTGGCGAACAGGGTGATGGACACGATACCCCGCTCGGTCAGCCGGGCCCAGTACGCGGCCAGGGCCTCCCGGGTGTGGAGAAAATCCTCCGACAGGGTGAAGGCGCCGGCGGCCGGGGGCATCCGGCCGAACACGGCCGAGGCCTCGATCACGTCGTAGCGTTCGGCCGTGCGGGCCGTGAACGCCCGGGCGTCGGCCACCGTGAGCGCGACCCGGGGGTCCCGGTACGGCCGGCCCGTGAACTCCCCGAATATCTCCTCCACCATCTCCACCACGCCGGGGTTGATCTCCACGGCCCGGATCGTGGAGCCCGGGAACGAAAGCCCCACCCACACGTCCTTCCCGCCCCCGGGGCCCACCACCAGGGCCCGGGCCCCGGGCCGCAGGTGCCAGGCCAGGGCCACCAGGTTCCGGCGGAAGTACTCGGGGGTCCGACGGGCCTCCTCGCCCTCGAAGAGGTTCGTGTACCCCGAGTCGTCCACCACGAGCCCGATCTGGGCCGGGTGGGGCCCCCGGTAGGCGGGCGAGAGGCCGAAGGGCCGGGCGGTCTCGCCGGGGGCCAGGGGGTAGGCCGCGACCCGGCTCATGGGGTTCCACCGCACGGCCAGGAGCCCGGGTTCGTACCGGCCCCGGGCCAGGGGAAGTTCGGCCGCCCCGGTGGCGTCGAGCCCCTGGGCGGCGGCGAGTCCCGCCAGGACCACCACCGCCGGCGCCCACCGGCCGATCCGCCGGGCCACGGGCGCCGCGGCGAGGGCGGCCACGAGGGCGAGCGCGGCCGGCGCGCTCCAGGCGGTGAGGGCGAGCGGCACGGCCGCCGCTCCCGCGCTGGACCCGGCGAGCACCCAGGCGTAGGCGCGGTGGAGGCGCGGGGGCCGGAGCGCGAGTTCGGCGGCCAGGGCCACGCCGGCCCCCAGGAACGGAAGGCCCGCGGCGCCCGCCAGGGCGAGCACCCGCCAGGCGATGCCCTCGGTGGG
>CAZUYO010000335.1:0-3284 GCA_964624725.1 uncultured Thermodesulfobacteriota bacterium | reverse complement strand
CCCACCCCCTCCTTCACGAGCCCCTCCTCGTACCGCCGCAGCCCGGGCAAGGCGCTCCCGGAAAAATCGAGCCCGCAATGCACCGCCGGGACCTCCAGGGGCAGGTGCTCCAGGAGCCCCGCCAGATCCGCGGCCGGGTCCTCGGCCACCCACCGGGTGGTGGCGAGGCTCAGCCGCTCCGGGGCCCCGGGTTCCCCCTCCCGCCAGAACCGCAGCGCCAAGGCCGCCACGGCGGCCATCTGGGTGCCGCCGGCCAAGACCACCGGCACCCGCAGGCTCGCCTCGAGCGCGATCCAGGCCGCCACCGGCTGCATGGGGTCCCCGACCGCCGCCGCCACCTCGAGGCCCGTCGCGCCCGGCCCTAGCCCCGCCGCCCCGAGGGCCTGGTCCACCACCCGGCGCTTGAGGTCGTGGTTCCCGCCGGGCATGGACGACGACACCCGGCCCCCGGCCGGGATCCCGAGCCCCTCCAGGAGCGACTGGGCCGTGGTGGTGCCCCCGGGCACGCACTCGGCCAGGATGAGCCAGGGGGCGGTCGAGGCCAGATACGCGCCGGCGGCCCGGGCTCGCTCGCGCAGCCCCTCGGGCACCTCCAGCGCCCGCCCGGTGGTGATGCACCGCCCGGGGACCCCGCCGAGGACGAGGCGGGGGGTCCGGGGCGGAACCCGGGTTCCCGCGTCCACGATGAGCGCCGTCACCCCGAGGGCCTCCAGGGCGGCCCGGGTGATCACCACCGGACTCGGGGGGCCCAGGGGGTTTCGGGGGATCTCCGGCAGGCTCAGGGGCCGCCCGAACAGGAGGAACTCGCTGTCCAGGGCGGCCGTGTACCGGCGCTTCTCGGGGGTGGCGCCGGCCGCCGAGATCCCCGGGATCTCGGCCGTGTCGGTGGAACCGATCACGCAGGCGAACGCCGGCCGGCCCCGAAGGCCGGCCCACAGGCGGGCGGCCGCCTCGGGGGCGTGGACGGCGCCGAGGGGCGGGGGAAGCGCGTGCATGGCGGGCATAAACGACTCCGGAGTTCGCTTCGGGAAAACGGCCGCCTACCCTAGCCCCGGGGCCCGACCACGGTCAACTCTCCCCGGCGGCCGCCCCGGGGTGAAACACCCTGTTTCGGTTCGTTTCCCGTTTCACTTTGCCGCCACCGATGGAAACAACCTTTGTATATTCTTGCGATCTTGACGGGGATTCGAACGGGTGCTTTTCTGGGATCGCTCGTGAACAATTCCACACCCAGGGGCGGGCCAGAAAGGAGGTGAATCGCAACCGCCCGCCGCACCGTTGGATTTCGTCCGTTTCCTTGCCTTTCGGAATGGGGGAGTTGCCATGATCGAGTTGCGTTCGCCGCGGAGGTTCCTGTGGGGTTTGGTCGCGATCGGGATCCTGGCGCCCGGGTTGGCCGGGGCGTCGGTGGACGACAGCCAGTGCGTGGAATGCCACGACGAGATCGACTACGAGGCGTACTCCGCCTCGGTCCACGGCCGAAACGCCTGCAACAGCTGCCACTACGACGTCATCGACATCGAGGAGCACGAGACCTGCGGGTCCAAAACCCAGGAGAAGGTGGAAACCTGCCACCGGTGCCACCCCGACGAGGGGCGCGAGCACTTCGCCTCGGTACACATGATCAACGACATCCGGTGCGCGGACTGCCACTCGGATGTGCATTCCATCACGAAGTGGGGCGGAGACAAGACCCGGGTGGTGGCCGTCTGCTCCGTGTGTCACGACGCGGAAGGCTACGAGGAAAGCGTACACGGGACCGCGGTGGCCGCCGGGAACCCCGACTCGGCGGCCTGCCACGACTGCCACGGACTCCACCGCATCGAGGAACTCGGCGACCCCGACACCCACGAGTACCGGGAGTTTCACACCGAGACCTGCCACCGGTGCCACGCCGACGAAGCGATGATGCGACGAAACGGCGTGCCCACCATCGCGGTCAAGACCTACGACGAGAGCTACCACGGCAAGGTGGAGGCCCTGGGGTCGGCGCTGGCCGCCGGATGTGCCGACTGCCACCGGGCCCACGACATCTTTCCGCCCAGCGACCCCCGGTCCAGCACCCATCCGGACACCCTGGCCGAGACCTGCGGGGCCTGCCATCCGGGCTCCACCATCCAGTTCGCCCAGTTCCTGCCCCACGCCGACCACCGCGACAAGGAAAACTACCCGGTTCTCTACTACACGTGGCTGTTCATGACCGCGCTCCTGGTGGGGGTGTTCGCGGTGTTCTGGTTGCACACGCTCCTGTGGTGGCGTGCGGCGTACTGGGACCGCCGGGAGCGGCTCCTCCGGGGGCACTACGAGCTGTCGGAGATCCGGGAACCCCTCAAGCCCTATCGGCGCTTCAACTGGTTCGACCGGATCCTCCACCTGGCGATGATGGTGAGCTTCCTGGGGCTGGTGGTCACGGGCTTGCCGCTCAAGTTCCACGAGGCCGCCTGGGCCCCGGCGGTGATCCACCTCCTGGGCGGGCCCCATCGGGCCGGCGGGATCCACCGGATCTGCGCCGGGATCACGTTCGGGTACTTCGGCGCCTGCCTCCTCTACATCGTCTATTACCTGGGGGCGAAGCCGACGGGGGAGGGGTTCTGGCAGAAACTCTTCGGGCCCGATTCCCTCTTCCCCAACGGGCAGGACGTCCGGGACATCGCCGCGATGGTGCGCTGGTTTTTCGGCCTGGGGCACGAGCCCACCTTTGACCGGTGGACCTACTGGGAGAAGTTCGACTTCCTGGCGGTGTTCTGGGGGATGTTTGCCATCGGGGGTTCGGGGCTCCTCCTGTGGTTCCCCGAGTTCTTCGGGCGGTTTCTGCCGGGGTGGGTGTTCAACGTGGCGATCATCGTGCACAGCGACGAGGCCCTCCTGGCCTCAGGGTTCATCTTCACGGTGCACTTTTTCAACACCCACTTTCGGCCCGGCAAATTCCCCATGGACCCGGTGATCTTCCGGGGCCGGCTGCCCAAGTACGAACTGTGGGAGGAGCGCCGGCGCTGGTACGAGCGCCTCGAGAAACAGGGCAAGTTGGAATCGCTCGTCGAAAGGCCCACACCTCCCCTGTGGGACCTGATCGGCCAGCTGCTGGGCTTCACGGCGCTGGGGGTGGGGCTGGTGTGCATCGCCCTGGTGGCGTGGGGATTTCTCGCCCACTGATCGCGGGGTTCTGCCCCCCTTCCCGTTCGGTTTGAGCCTTTGGCTCGGCCGGCCCCCGCAGGGGCCGGCCCTTTTCTTTCGGCTCCTCACCGCCCCGGACACTGGGCGGCCACCGCCGGGTCGATGGCCTT
>CAZUYO010000334.1:0-3290 GCA_964624725.1 uncultured Thermodesulfobacteriota bacterium | reverse complement strand
CACGAAGTTCAAAATCAAACAAGGGCCCGAAGTGGACGTTCGCTCGATAAAATACGCCATCTCTGACGCATTGTGGGAGGGCCTCCCGGTGGCGGCGTTTCTGACCGACGAAACCGGCCGGATCGTCGGGTGGAACCCGGCGGCGGAGGTGTTGACGGGCCGCCTCGCGTCCGAGGCCGAGGGGAGGCCGTGGTCCGAGGTCCTCGGGGTGGTGGGCGAGCGCGTCGCCGAGCCCCAGAGCGCCCGGGGCGAGGCGTGGGCCGAGACGCTCTGCACGGCCCGGCGGGCCGACGGCGGCCCGATCCGTTTGCGGTTGCGTTCCAGAGCCGTGCGGGATGCCGCCGGCCGGCCCCTGGGCCGGTTGTGGCTTGCGACCGACGTGTCGCTGCGCGACGCCGTGGACCGAAAACTCGTGCAGTACGAGCGGCTTGCCACCCTGGGAGAGCTCGCGGCGTCGGTGGTGCACGAGGTGGGAAATCCCGTGTCGGTGATCCTCGGGTTCGCGGCCCTCCTGCGAAACGATGCCGGCGCCGACCCCGACGGCGCGATCCGGGATCGGATCTACGAAGAGGCCCACCGCTGCCGCACCCTGATCGACCAGCTCCTGGGATATGCCCGGTCGGCCACGGGCCGGTCGGCCCCGGGGTCGGTGCATGTTCCCGACGTGGTGGGAGAGACCCTGGCGCTGGTGCGGTACCGGTTCCAGCGGGCGGGTGTGGCCGTGGAGACCCGGTGGGGGAAGGGGGTGCCCCCCGTGTGGGCCGACGCCTCGGAGCTCAAACAGGTGGTTCTCAACCTTCTCCTGAATGCGGCAGACGTGTCGCCTCCGGGCGGCGTGGTGGAGGTGGACTGCGCCGGGTTCGAGCGCGAAGAGCAACGGGGCGGCGACTCCCTCCTGGATCCGGTGCTCCGGGTGGAACGGGTGCCCTGGGTCCGTCTGCGGGTGGGGGACCGGGGGCCCGGGTTCGGGGGCCGGGACCCGGAGCGGTTCTTCGACCCGTTCGTGACCACGAAGGAGGGGGGCGGAGGGTTGGGGCTTACCGTGTGCCGCCGTCTCGTGGGGGCGTGGGGAGGCGCGGTTCGCCTTGAGGAGCGGGAGGGCGGCGGAGCATGGGCCGTGGTGGAACTGCCGGGCCATCGGGGATGACCCGTCAGGACGCGCCGTAGAGGAGTTCCCGGAGCCGACACACGATCCGGGGTACGGCGTCGGGGTGCCGGATGGGGCAGGGCCGGGTCCACTCTTCCCACGGCCCCAGGAGGTCGGCGTAGGGGTCTGCACAGGCCCGGGCCAGATGCACCCGGACGCCCGGCGCCAAGCGGGAGGCGGTTTCCTCGAGGGCGGCCAACAGGCGGTCGCGTTCCGCGGCCGTGTCCGCATGAAGCACCAGGGCCGAGGTGCCGAAGCGGTCGCGGCGCCCCCCGAGCTTGCCGAACAGGTAGAGGTCGGGGTGCTCCTCGGCCACCCCCCCGAGAAGCGCCATACAGGTCTCCTCGTCCGGGGCAACGGCCACCACCTTCCAGCAGTCCCAGGCGAAGGGGAGGTCCACCGCATCCACACCCTGCTTGAGTTGCTCCAGCAGGGCCGTGAGACAGGGCAGGCATCGGTCGTAGATGCGGCGTTTGGTCCGCTCCATGCGGGGGTGGGTTTCGAAGCTCCACCACCCCTCCCGGGACCGGCGGTGCCCGAAATGGACCTCCACGGGTCGCCCCTCACCCCTCCAGCGTCTCGGCCAGCACCTCGAAGTGGGCCCGCAGGATCGAGAGGGTGCCCTGCATGCGCCGGGCGTTTCGTTCCACCGCGGGCAGGTCCTTCCCCTTCTCGAGGAGTTCCTCCAGGTCCCGGCCGAGCCGTTCCACCGCCTCGGCGATCTCCCGGATCCTCGCGTCGGAAATCATCGTTGGCTCCCTCCCGTCTTTCGCAGGTCGTGGAACCGGCGGGCCTTCACCTGGTAGCGGGGCAGGCTGCCGTAGGGCTGGGGCTGAATCTCGAAGTTGAGCTGGGTCTTCCAGCGAAGCCGGCTGGCCAGTTCCTTGAGCAGATGTTCCCGGTCGGGCCCGGCCAGCCCGTCGGGGAGTTCCACCTTGAGGGTGATGTGGTCGAGGTCCCCGCGCTTTTCCACGTAGATCTCGAACTCGCCGTCGAGTTCCTCGAACGACCGCACCACCTCCTCCACCGTGACCGGCGAGAAGAGCACCCCCTTCACCTTGGTGATGTGGTCCACCCGGCCGTGCACCCCCCCTTCGAGGATGCGCCAGGTCCGGCCGCAGCCGCAGGGATCCTTGGCCCACATCGACACGTCCTTGGTGTCGAACCGCACGCAGGGCTGGGCCCGGCGGTCGAACGCGGTGATCACGATCCGGCCCGGCACCCCCGGCTCGGTGACCGGCCGGTCGGAGTCGAGCTCCAGGAGTTCCACCAGGAACATGGACTCGATGATGTGCTGCCCGAAGGGCTGGTGGCGGCACTCGAAGCCCCAGGCCCCCACCTCGGTGGCGCCCACGTGGTCATAGACCGGGCAGCCCCAGGCGTCTTGCATGCGCTTTTTCGTGCTCGGCACGAGCGCCCCGGGTTCCCCGGCGCAGGTGATGCGCCGGATGCCCCACTCCCGCGGGTCGGCCCCCAGTTCTTTCTGGGCGGTTTCGGCCATCCCGAGCACGTAGGTGGGGGTGGCCATGAAGGCGTTGACCTTAAGTTCTCGCATCTTGAGGAGCCGCTCCCGGGTGCCGAGGACGCCCCCGGGCACCACCTCGCATCCCATGCGCTCGGCCCCGTAGTGGGCGGTCCAGAACGCGATGAACACGTGGTAGCCGAAGGGGAAAAAGATCCGGTCCGTGGGGCGGTACCCCTGGGCCCAGAGGATGGTGGCCCAGAGTTCCGAGAACCACTCCCAGTCGGCCCAGGTGTCGGGTTGGTACACCGGGGTGCCCGTGGTGCCCGAGGTCTGGTGGAACTCGGTGACCTCTTCGAGCGGCACGCACAGGGTGTCGCCGTAGGGGAACGGGTCCTTGCCCTGGCACCGGTAGTCGTCCTTGGTCACCAGGGGCACGCGGGCCACGTCGTCCCAGGTGCGCACGTCCTCCGGCCGAAGCCCGGCGGCCTCGTACTTGCGGCGGTACATCGGGCTCCGCTCGTACACCCAGGAGAGCACCCGGCGGAACTTGGCGAGTTGCAGCGCCCGCAGGCGCTCCGGGTCCAGGGTCTCGGTGGCCGGGTTCCAGTACTCGGATTCGGGGTACGGCATGGTTCCTCTCCGGGGCTAAGATGCTGGGAGGCTGGAAAGCTGGAAAGC